>JAADYV010000248.1 GCA_010092855.1 Chloroflexota bacterium
GCCTCGCCCAGCGTCAGGTCGCTGTCGCGCGCCAGCCGGAACGCGCCCATGCCGTACCTCAGCCCGAAATTCACCGCTTTGGCGAAGCGCCGCTGCTCATTCGTCACCTCGTCCAGCGGAATGCCGTCCACAGCCGCTGCCGTCGTGCGGTGGATGTCCTGCCCATCGCGGAACGCTTGCAGCAGCGCGGCATCCTGGCTGTAATGCGCCAGCACGCGCAGTTCGACCTGGCTGTAGTCCACCGCCAGCAGCCGGTAGCCCTCCGGCGCGATGAACGCCCGCCGCACGCGCCGCCCCTCCTCCGTGCGAATCGGGATGTTCTGCAAGTTCGGGTTGGTGGAGGATACGCGCCCGGTCGAGGTGCCGGTCTGGTTATAGCTGGTGTGCACCCGCCCCGTCTGCGGATTGACCAGCTCCGGCAGCGCGTCGACATATGTATTCTGCAACTTGCTCAATTCGCGCCAGTGCAGGATGCTGCTCACAATCGGGTGCGCGTCCTTCAGCGCTTCCAGCGTGGCCGCGTCGGTGCTGAAGCCGTGCGTGGTCTTGCGCAGTCCCTCGGTCGGCAGGTTCAGCTTGCCGAACAATACATCGTTCAACTGCTTGGGGCTGCCCAGGTTGAACTCGCCGTAGCCGCCGCTCTGGTCGTAGATTTCGCTTTGCAGCGCGCCCAGCCGCTCGGAGAGTTCCGCGCTCAGCTCGCGCAAAAACGGCACGTCCAACATCACGCCCGCCATTTCCATATCCGCGATGACGGGCACCAGCGGCATCTCGACTTCGCTGAACAGCGTCCACACCTGGCGCTCCTTAAGCTCCGGGCGCAGCTCGCCCACCAGCCGGTGTGTCAGCGCCGCATCCGCCGCCGCATAGGGAGCCGCCCGCTCCACCGGCACCCGGTCCATCGTGATCTGCCCCTTGCCCGATCCGATCAACTCGGTGATCTCGGTCATCTGTATGCCCAGCCGGACCCACGCCAGGTTCTTAAGGCCCAGGTTGCGGCTGGCCGGGTCGCTGATCCATTCGGCTACCATTGTGTCGAACGTCACCGGCTGCACGTCGATCCCATAGCGGCGCATCAGCACCAGGTCGAAGGTCGCGTTGTGCGCGTACTTGGGGATGGCGGGGTCGGTCAGCGCCGGGTGAAGTGCGGCGACCACGTCGTCGAGCGGAAGCTGGCGCGGGGTGTGATCCGCTATCAGGTCGGGCTGGGACGAATCCTCGCCGCGCGAGGTCGGCGCGTTGGGCGCGATGTGGCCCACCGGCACGTAGTAGCCGTGCTCCGCATCAACCGCCAGCGCAATCCCCACCAGGTCCCCCGCCATCTGGTCGACCGAGGTCGTCTCGACATCCCACGTAATCGCGTCCGCGCTTTCCAACCGTTCGACCAGCGCCGCCAGCTTCTCGGCATCATCCACGATTTCGAACGGAACCACTGCCGCCGCCGGAGGGGTATCGCTTTCGCCTTCACCCTCAGCAAACATCGACATCTGCTGGCCCGGCGCGCCCGGTGTAGCGGGTGCTGCGCTCTGCGGACCGCCTGGCAGCCGCCCAACCAGCGAGCGGAATTCCAGCGTGCGGAATAACTCCTCGACCGCCGCATATTCGTAATCGTGCGCCACGCACGCTTCTAACGCCAACGTCACCGGCACATCGCGCTTGATCTGCGCCAGTTCCCGCGATACGAAGGCATTGTCGCGGTCCGCGTCCAGCTTCTTGTGCAGCGCGCCCTTGATCGCGTCCAGGTGCTCGTACACGCCCTGCACGCTGCCATACTCGCCGATCAGCTTGAACGCGGTCTTTTCGCCCACGCCTTTGACGCCCGGAATGTTGTCCGACGTGTCGCCCATCAGCCCCTTGAGATCGACCAACTGCGGTGGCTCCAGGCCCGGATACTTCTCGCGGAAACCCGCCAGGTCGTACACCTGGGGTGCGCTCTGGTTGCGGCCTGCCGGAAGCTGCACGGTGGTGTGCTCGGTGATGAGCTGCAAGATGTCACGGTCCCCGGTGATGATGTGCACATCCACGCCTTGCTGCTCCGCCTGGGGCGCAACCGAGCCGATCACGTCGTCCGCCTCATACCCCGCAAACTCCAGAATCGGGATATTAAACGCCGTCACCAGTTCGCGGATGCGGTCGAGCTGGATGCGCAGGTCGTCGGGCATTTTCTCGCGCGTGCCCTTGTACTCGGTATACAGCACCTCGCGCCCAGAGAGCCCCTGGTCAAACGTCACCGCCAGGTATTCCGGCTTTTGCTCCAGGATATCCAGCAGCGTCCGCGCAAACCCGAATACCGCGTTGGTCGGTTCCCCAGCTTTGGTCTGGAACCCGGCCAGGGGGAGGGCGAAAAACTGGCGGTAAGCCACCGCATGACCATCGATCAAGACCAGCACCGGACGCGACATGACACCCTTCCTTGATAGCGCTCAATAGTTGAACAGATGTGCGGAGATTATACCGTGTTGGCCGTCGTGCGGCGACCGGTCGCGCTTTCGGCAACTGGCGTTTGGGCACAGACCGGACTCGTACAGGCTTTTTGCTTTTTATAGCTTTTTGCAACCTGTGTTGCGGGGTGACCTGTATCATAGGGACAGGGGCCACTTTATTATCTCGTCTCAACTGTGGAGGGAAAAATGAAACGCACCGTATCACTATTTGTATTAGTTGTACTGGCCATCAGCCTGTTCCATGCACCTACGCCTGCACTGGCTTAC
>JAADYV010000249.1 GCA_010092855.1 Chloroflexota bacterium
GAGAGCGCGCGGATACGCTTGGCGGGCAGCGGGTGCGTCGAGTGCAGCTCGTAGTAGATGCCCCAGGGATTCTTGAGGTCCCACTGCATGGCGGCAGTCATCGCCATCAGCGACGGCTGCTGGCTGTCGGGGTCCTTGATGCCGGAGAGCGTCATGGTCGCGGCGGCTTTGGGGTCGAAGATGCCAAAGGCGCGCGCCGCCACCATGCGCGGATTGCGGTCGTTGCCCTTGTTCTTGCCTTTGTTCTTCCCGTCAGCTTCACTACCGTCGCTGCCCTGCGGCGGATTGGCGATCAGGCCATAGCCGATCTTGACCAGCGCCGTCGAGAGCGCTTCGGGGTTATTGGTCACTTCGGCGGCGAACTGGTCGGCGTAGTATTCCCGCACGCGCGAGAGCAGCAGCACAATGTACTGGCTGATGATGTAGGCGATGTAGGAGAGGATGCTGATCGCAACCGCATAGCCCGCATTCCCGCTGCGGCGGCGGCGCGTAGTAATGTACAACACGTACAGCGCCAGCGGGATCACGGCGGCGGCGGTCATCACCACAAAGTCCCAGTGTTTGATGTGGCCCAACTCGTGCGCCACCACGGCCTGCGACTCCTCCGGGGTGAGGCGTTCCAGCAGACCCGATGTCACCACCAGCCGCGCATCGCCGGGATAGTGGCCGAAGGTAAAGGCATTGGGATTACCATCGTGGATGATGCCAAAACGCGGCACGGGGATGCCCTTTTGCTGGCAAACCCGCGCGGTGAACGCGGCCAGTTGCGGGTCGATGCTCTCCAGCGGCACCCACTTGATCTTGAAGATGATCTGCAGCAGCCAGGGACCAAGCAGGTACTGCAAAAAGACCGCCCCCGCGGCCAGCCCCAGCCCCAGCACTGGCGGCATATCGAAATAGACCAACACGCCCATGCCGACGGCGAAAAACAGGCCGAACAACAGGGCCAGCACCATAATTGAACGGAACAACAGATTAGCCATCGTATGCCCTTTCTTCACAATTGTTAGGTCGTCACAAGACGCCATCTTCATCATAGTCTGGAATCCCGGAATCTGGCCCCTCGTTTTTTGGGGGATCGTGAAAAATGTCCGAAAAAAACTATCAATAGCAGTTTTCACCTAGCGCATTCAGCTACAGGGACGATTTTTGCATGTTTCGCGATGCCCCCCTCCTGACCTTGTAACAGCTTGTAGGGGCGTATTGCAATACGCCCTCTTACCCCCCGAAATCGGACGTTGACCGGTATTGCCCGGAGTATGATTGGAGCCAGTTACGATTTTTGCCCCAATTTCCGAATGCACCCCCGCACACCACGCGACCTGCCGATTTTGCCAAGATGCGTTATAACCTGTTCCCGAAGATAGACACATCGAGGACGACAATGCGCTACCACATCTGGACTTTGGGTTGTCAAATGAACGTCGCCGACTCGCAGTTGTTGGCGTCGAAACTGGAAAACATGGGCCACCACGCCGCCACCGATCCCGACGAGGCCGATATCCTGGTGGTCAACACCTGCGTGGTGCGGCAGTCTGCCGAGGACAAGGCGTATGGACGGCTGCGCGAGCTGGCCCACCTCAAGGCGCAGCAGCCAGAGAAGATCGTGGGCTTGATGGGCTGCCTGGTTGGGGGGCGCGATCCGCTGCGGCTGCGCGAAAAACTGCCGCAGGTGGACGTGTTCCTGCCGCCGTCGGACCCGGGGCCGATGGTCGAATTCTTGCAGGCGCGCGACACCGAACGCGACGTGATCGCGCTGGACGCCGCCGCGCGTAACATCCGCGAGCGCTTGCAGGACGGCATTTCTGACGCGGCTGCCGCTGGCCTGATTGTGCTGCCGGAACACGAACGCGGCCACCTCGTCAGCGCGCATGTGCCGGTGGTGTATGGCTGCTCGCACGCCTGCGCCTTTTGCATCATCCCCTACCGGCGCGGAGTGGAAAAATCGCGCCCGGTGGGCGAGATCGTGGCCCACGTGCGCAGCCTGGCGCGGCAGGGCGTGAAGGAGATCACGCTGTTGGGCCAGATCGTCGACCGCTACGGCAAAGACGTGCCCGACGGCCCCAACCTGGCGCAGTTGCTGCGTGTGGTGCACGACGTGGCCGAGGAAGAGGACGTGTATCGCCTCCGCTTCCTGACCAGCCACCCCAACTGGATGACGGACGAACTGCTAGATACGGTGGCCGAACTGCCGCGCGTCATGCCGCAGATCGAAGTGCCGGTGCAAGCCGGGAACGACGCGGTGCTGGAACGGATGCGGCGCGGCTATACGGCGGACCAGTACCGCGCGCTGGTGGCCAATATTCGCGCGCGTATTCCCAACGTGGCGATCCACAACGATATCATCGTCGGCTTCTGCGGCGAGACGGACGAGCAGTTTATGGACACCTACCGGCTGCTGGAAGAACTCAAGCTGGACAAAGTGCACCTGGCGCGCTACAGTCCGCGTCCGCACACCGTCAGCCAGCGCACGATGGCCGACGACGTACCCCACGAGGAGAAGAAACGCCGCCACGCGCTGCTGGAAGAACTCCAGGCGCGCATTGTGGCCGAGATCAACGCGCCCTACCTGGGCCAGACGGTCGAGGTGCTGGTCGAGGATCAGCACAAGGGCAAGTGGCGCGGGCGCACGCCACAGAACAAGCTGGTGTTTTTCGCCGACGACAGCCAGGATTGGCGCGGCAGGCTGGCGCAGGTCGAGATCACGTGGACCGGCCCCTGGAGTATGCAGGCGCGCTTGCCCGGCCAGCCAGAGTCCGGCCAGCCAGATGTGATTCCACTGAGGGTTACCGGTTAACAGCAAATCCCCACATGCGCCACCGGGTGGTAGCAGGTACTGGGTGAGTTTTCCGCAACGTGTTCGAGGGCGTATCGCATACGTCCTTTTCTGTTGCGCGGGGCGCAAAGGGGCGCGGATAAGCTATTCCACCACGCTGATCACCACGCCCTGCGTGTCGATGCCCATCGCCCAGGTGCGCGCCTCAATCTTGGCCTCCTGAAACGCGCCCTGGATTGCGGTTTCGATCAACTGGTGATTGGCGGCGGCAAACGCGATGACGGCTGGACCGGCACCACACAGCGTCACACCGACCGCGCCCGCGTTTTTGGCCGCGGCGACCACCGCGTCGTAGGCCGGAATATGGCTGCGGCGGTGGGGTTCGTGCAGCCGGTCTTGCAGCGCCTGGGCCAGCAGGTCATCGTCGCCGGTGCGCAGCGCTTCGATCACCAGTGCAGTGTGGCCGATGTTGTGCACGGCGTCGGCCAGCGCTACCTCGCCGGGTAGATCATCACGCAGGCGCGGCTCATAGCTGGGCACCTCTGGCAGCGCGATCACGACCCGCAGTGGCGCGACCTCGACCGTGCGGTGCAGGATGCGCTCGCTGCCGGTGGCGCAGATGCCCAACCCGCCCTGCATCGCGGCCACGACCGCCTCCGGGCGTCCGGAGAGTTCTGCCGCCATCTGGATCAGGTCCACGCGCAAGAACGGGCTGCCGACCAGGTTGTTCGCGCCCACCAGCCCGCCCACAATCATGGTCGTGCGCGCGCTGAGGCCCACGTCCAGCGGGATGCGGTTGTGGCAGCTTACCGTCAACCCGGCAGGAGCCTGCTCAAGCTGCTGGAACAGGTGGATCGCAGCGGTCATGACCGGGTTGTAATAATTTTCCGGCAGCGTGCCCACGCCCTCGCCCGCCACCGTGACCGCCAGGTCGTTCTCCGAGGTCAGGCTCATTTCGATGGTGTTGCGCAGGTTCAGCGCGAGTCCCAACACGTCGTAGCCGGGGCCAACGTTGGTGGCAACCGCAGGAACCGAAACATTCACTTTGTGCATAGGACTACCACCTTGTATCTTGTTTGACACCCTGGCCTGCGCAGGGTGCGTTCTCAAAAAACATCAATCGCCAACTGCCACTGTTTCGGTTTGGGGAACAGTGGGATCGCCTTTAAAGTATTTGCGTCCCAACCATAGCGCCACGTAGACCAACCCGATCAATGCCGGCACCTCAATCAATGGCCCCACCACCGTCGCCAGCGCTTCCTCCGATGCAATACCGAACGCACCGACCGCAACGGCAATCGCCAGTTCAAAGTTATTGCTGGCGGCGGTGAATGACAGGGTAGCGGATTCGTCGTAGCGGAAGCCCAGCCGGTGTGACAGGTAGAAGCTGAGGACAAACATCAGGGCGAAGTATACTAGCAGCGGGATGGAGATCCGCAGCACGTCCACTGGATTATCAACGATCTTCTCACCCTGCATACTGAACATCACCACAATGGTGAACAGCAGCCCGATGATCGCGGTGCGGCCCAAACGGGGCGCAAACTCACCATCGTACCACTCGCGCCCCCGGCGGCGGATCAGCGCAAAACGGGTGATGATGCCTGCTGCCAGCGGAATGCCCAGGAAAACCAGGACGCTCTTGGCGATATCCCCCATGGTTACCCCTACTTCTGCCGTATCTGCGCCAAAGAGATCGGGCAGAAACTTCAGGTAGAAGTACGCCAGGGGGCTGTACATGATTATCTGAAATACCGAGTTGAGCGCGACCAACACGGCGCAATCTTCGTTGTTGCCCCCGGCCAACATGTTCCAGATCAGCACCATTGCGATACAGCGCGCCAACCCAACGATGATCAACCCGGTGCGGTATTCCGGGTAATCAGCCAGGAAGAGCCAGGCGAGCGCGAACATCAGCGCCGGGCCGATAATCCAGTTTTGCAGGATGGATACACCGAACAAGCGCCCCTGCCCGCGCAGGTTGCCGAGTTCTTCGTATTTCACTTTGGCCAACACCGGATACATCATCCAGAGCAGGCCAATGGCAATCGGGAACGACACGGTGTCGATCTGCAGCGAGTCGAATGTATCCTGGATGTCTGGGAAGATCGCGCCCAGGATCACGCCGGCGGCCATGGCAATAAAAATCCACAACGGCAAGAAGCGGTCCAGCAGGGAAAGTCGCTGGAAAATGGTACCGGTTGGGGCAGCTTGTGTAGTCATGATGTCCTCAAAGTTAATAGTAGTGGTCCGGTAGTGACTGATACATGATCAACGTGTGGGAACCTGCTGCTTTTATCAGCCAACAGGTAATCGCTGTTTGTGGTCGTAGGCTCCTTCCCACAAAACGCGACACCCGGCACAATGGTACCGCACGCTGCGATATAGCGTAATGGTAGTCGGGGCGGGGGGGAATCGCAAGCGGCAGTTGCTCCTACGTATCCACACCGCCAACCAGCGGTCAAATATCAACGAGAATTAATGCGGTGTGATCTTCATCAGCGCTGGTTGTTATTTTTGTCACATGCGCACAGCTATGCACCTATTCGATAATGCGAATACATTAAAACGTCCGGAAAGGGGAGAACCCGGTGAGCGTTATCAACAGCGACCTGTACGACGAACTCGTTTTGCTGCACGAGCGCATCTGCCGCGCCATTGGCGATCCCAAGCGGCTGCTGATCATGTATGCGCTGCACCAGGGACCACGTTACGTGGTCGAGCTGGCGGACGAACTGGGTATCCCGCAGCCAACCGTCTCGCGCCACCTCAGCGCACTGCACCAGGGCGGCCTGGTGGAAAAAGAGCGTCAAGGCCAGACTGTCTACTACCGGCTGAGCGATGAGCGCATCATCGACGCGCTGGACAAGATGCGCACCATCTTGCGCGACAAGCTGGCCGCGTCGGCGCGAGTGGTGTCCCTTACCCAACCGGACAACGAAGAGAAATAGTTTTGGGGAGAGTGTTTATGCGTCACAAACTGCTGTTTATGGCCGGGTTGGGGCTGGTCGTGATGGGCCTGGCCCTGCTGCCGGCACCAGCCCACTCGACGGTGGTCACGTCGCCGAGCGTGCTGGTTCAGCCCGCCTTCGCCCAGTGCGGAGGGGATGTGTCGTCGTGCAAGACGTGCCACCAGGGGGAAGAAGCGTTCCCGGTCAACGAGAATGGCGCGTGGCACATCGACCACGCGGACAACGATTTTTGCGCCGATTGTCATGGTGGCGATACGTCGTCGGACGACGCCATAGAAGCCCACGCCGGGATGCAGGCCGTTATGGGGCTGGACGCCACCAGTTCGACCGCGTGCGTGGAATGCCACCTGAACGATGCCCCGGCCTATTCACAGGCCTACGGCGACCTGCTGCTGGCGGCGCGTGCCGAAGCAGAAGCGGCAGCCAATGCCGCCGCAGCCGCTGACGCAGCCGCATCTGACGCAGGTGCCGCGAACACGGTCCAGGTTCCGGTTGCCCCAGTCATCGTCGTACAAGAAGACTCCAGCACCGACTGGCGCAACATCGCGCTGGCGGGATTCGCGGGTGTGCTGACGATGGTGTCCGGCCTGGTGGTGTGGAACTATGAGAGCCTGGGGGACCGGCTGCGCGCGTTTGCGCACCGTGACGACCTGGCAGATGGGGAGGAGTAAGCATCATGCGAGCGTTTATAAATTTCCTGCGTCGTGACCTGTGGACGCCCTACGGTGCAGGCGTATTGCTGGGATTGGTGGCGGTCGCCTCGATGTGGGCGGCGGATCACACGGTTGGCGCGTCGGGCGCATTCCAGAGTGTGGCCGCCTATCTTGGGGTGGAAGTCACCGGCACCGAAAAAACCTTCGAACTCCCGCCCACGGATGTGGCCCCGGCCAACGCTGAAAGCGCGGCGGCTGCACCTGAAGCACCGGCGTTGGCTGTAGGGGAAGAACCCATCACGCCCAATGACGACGCAATGGTGCAGATTGTGAATGATCAGCCCGTCGGCGAAACTGCAGAGACAACCACCATCACGCGAACCGTGGCGCGAGACGGCCTGGAAGACCAGTACCTGTTCTTCGCGCGTATCTCGCCTAAAGGCATCTCATGGATGGTGTGGCTGCTGGTCGGCATTTTCCTGGGATCGCTGGTGTCGGCGCTGCTGTCGGGCGGTTTCCGGCTGTCGCTTATGCCGCACAGCGACCAGTGGCGCGCGGTCTTCGGCTCCCAGGTGTGGAAGCGCTGGGGGCTGGTCTTCGCGGGCAGCATCCTGATCGCGGTGGCGGCGGGCATTGCGGGCGGCTGCACCAGCGGTCTGGCAATTGCCAAAGGGGTCCAACTGGCTCCGGCGGCGTTCCTGTTCATAATGGGCATGTTTATCACCGGGCCAATCACGGCGGCCCTGGTTTACCGGCGGAGGTTTTAGGTTATGGCACCCCTGGATGTTTCAGTGTGGGAATTCAGAGAGATAATCGTTGCGGTGCTGCTGGGTATTGGTTTCGGGTTTGTGCTCGACAAGGCCGGGATGACGCGCTATCACAAGA
>JAADYV010000250.1 GCA_010092855.1 Chloroflexota bacterium
ACCTGCGTGAGCGCGCCGTCGAACGGTACGGTGAGTTAGCAGTGGAGCAGGCATGATGTTAGAGGGATTGTTGGTAGACCTGGTGCCGTTGAACAAACCCTTCCGCGAGCTGGAACACAAGTGGCGCAACCACGTTGCGTCGTGGTGGGCGAGCGGCGGTGAATGGCCGATCACCACGAAGGCCGCGCTCGAACGCCAGCAAGCGGAATGGCTGGAGTGGAAAAGCAATAACGAAGGCGTCCGGGGTGTGCCGTTTGGCATCCAGACCAAAGACGGCCAGCCGCTGGGTTACTTCGGCATCAACTGGATCGCGGAGCCGCACCGCCTGGCCATGCTGGGCGCGAAGATCGGCGAGCCGGAATACTGGGGCGGCGGCTATGGCACGGACGCCTTGCTGCTGCTGGTGGACTATGCCTTCGACTGGCTGGATATTCGCAAGTGTTGGCTGATGACGACCAGTATGAACGACCGTGTCCAGCGCCAGATGGAGAAGGTCGGCTTCATGTTCGAAGTCCGGCAGCGCAAGGGTGCGCTGGCTGAAGGTAAGTGGTACGACTGGCTGGCGTATGGCTTGATGCGCGAGGAGTGGCCGGGCCGCGCCGCCATGCTGGAAAAACTTGGGCTCGAGGCGCGGGTCAAAGCCTGAAAACTGTCGTAATGAGTTGTGGGGGGCGTCGCTGGTTATGCCCCCCTTTCGGTTCCTTTCGCCACAAACTCCAACGGAGAAACACACATGCTCGAAGGTTTGCTCGTTGACCTGGTCCCCTATGATCCACAGTTCCGGGAACTGGAAGGCAAATGGTGGAATGGGCCCGCCGGGTTCTGGAACGGCGTCGGCGACCGTCCGCTGATGACGGCAGCGCAGATGGCGCGGTGGATGGAGGGCCGGATGGACGACCGCGAACAGGCGGAACGCCAGGCGGTGGGGTTCGGCATCCAGACCAAAGACGGCGTGCGTATCGGGCGTATTTCGCTCAACCGGGTGCGCTACCCGCACCGGATCGCGTCGATGGGAGCCATGATCGGCGATCCGGACTATTGGGGCAGCGGGTACGGCACGGATGCTGTGCTGCTGGCGGTGGACTATGCCTTCGACTGGCTGGACATGCACAAGGCGGTGCTGATGACGCTTGGCACCAACCAGCGCGTGATCCGCCAGGCGGCCAAGCTCGGCTTCACGCTGGAGCAGACGGTCCGCAAGGTGTTTCTTGTAGATGGGGCGTTCGAGGACGGGCTGCGCTATGGGCTGCTGCGAGCGGCGTGGCCGGGCCGCGAAACCTTGATCCAGCAGATCGGTCTGCGCGCCCGGTGAGCAGGTACACGATGATGGCCAACCACCACCGCGACTCGATCATTTTGGAACGGCGCTACCAGGGCGAGCACCCATTTCGCACGCTGTTGGTGCTGCTGCGCGGCGATACGCAACGCTTACTGCGCGCCATCGGGTACTACATCGTCAAGCACAGCGGCGTGTGGGCTATGCCGCTGCTGACCGGTTACGTGATCGACATCATCACCACCCCCGACGAGCACCCGATCACCGAACTGTGGTTCATCATTGCGCTGCTGGCCGGTATTCTGCTGCTGAACATCCCCACCCACTACCTGTTCATTCGCAGCCTGAGCACCACCACGCGCAACATGGAAACCCGGCTGCGCGCGGCGCTGTCACGGCAGTTGCAGCACCTCTCGATGTTGTTCTATGCGCGCAAAACCACCGGGGCGCTGCAAACCAAGCTGCTGCGCGATGTCGAGATTGTGCAGCAGGTGACGTTCCAGTTGTTTAACCTGGTGCCCGCTGCGCTCATCACGCTGGTGTTTGCCATCGGCGTGACGGCGGTGCGCGCGCCAACCTTCCTGGCGTTTTACCTGGTCACCATCCCCATTGCCGTCACGATGTACAAAACGCTGCAGGGCACTATCCAGCGCCGCAACCGCGATTTTCGCAGCGAAGTCGAGGACATGTCGTCCAGCCTGATCGAGATGATCAACCTGCTGCCGGTGACGCGCGCGCATGGCGTCGAACAGGACGAACTGCGCCGCATCGAGCGCAAGCTGGACAACGTGCGCGAGGCAGGTGTGCGGCTGGACACAATCAACGCTATTTTCGGCGCGACGGCGTGGGTCGGCTTTCGCATTGCGGACCTGCTGTGTCTGGCGGTGGCGGCGTATGCGGCCTACAACGGCCTGTGGTCGGTGTCGGTAGGCGACGTGGTGATGCTAACCGGGTTCTATCGTGGCCTGACCGATTCGGTGTTGATGCTGACCAACATCCTGCCGGAGATCACGCGCGGGTTCGAGTCGATCTATTCGATTGGCGAGGTGCTGGAATCGCCGGACCTGGAGCACAACGAAAACAAAACGCGCGTCGAAAACGTGGTGGGCCATATTCGCTTTGAAAACGTCGGGTTCAAGTATCCCGACACGGATGAGCATTCGCTGCGCGGCATCACGCTCGACGTGCAGCCGGGCGAAAACGTCGCGTTTGTGGGGCCGTCGGGGGCAGGCAAATCGACGCTGCTCAACCTGGTGATCGGCTTTATCCGGCCTACCGAGGGCAACATCCTACTCGATGGACAGGACATGAACACGCTAGACCTGCGCACGTACCGGCGCAAGCTGTCGGTGGTGCCGCAGGAGACGATTTTGTTCGAGGGCACGGTGCGCCAGAACATCACGTATGGGCTAGGCGCGGTCAGCGAGGAAGAAGTCCAGCAGGCAGTGGACAGCGCCAATGCGCGCGAGTTCATCGAGCAGTTGCCGGAGGGGATGGACACGCTGATCGGCGAAAACGGCGCGCGGCTGTCCGGCGGGCAGCGGCAGCGGCTGGCGATTGCGCGGGCGTTGATCCGCAACCCGCGCGTGTTGATCCTGGACGAGGCGACCTCGGCGCTGGACACGCAGTCGGAGGAATTGATCCAGGAGGCGCTGGCGCGGCTGATGCACGACCGGACGACGTTTGTGGTGGCGCACCGGTTGTCGACCATCCAGAACGCGGACCGGATCGTGGTGTTGGACGCAGGACGGGTGTGCGAAATCGGCACGCATTCGGAGCTGCTGGCGCGCGGCGGGATGTATGCACGGCTATCCGGTGCGCAGGTGGGCCGCTTGAATTGACAGACAGCTATTAGTGATTGGTTGTTGGTGATTGGAAAATGCAGCGCAGATGGCGTTAGGATTTTTTCGCTAACCACCAACAACCAAGAACCAACAGCTTTAAACATGGAGGATAACAATGAAACTCGAAGGACTGCTGGTAGACCTGGTGCCATATGATGAGCGGTTTAAAAAGATGGACCACCAGTGGCTCAACAGCAAGGCGACCTATTTTCTGTCGATGGGCGAGCAGTGGTTCGCCACACAAGCCGGGATTGAGCGCCATTATCAGGAACACGCCGAACGCCTTGAGCGGGAAGGCAGCACCACCCATGTGTCGTTTGGCGTGCAGACCAAAGACGGCACCCCGCTGGGCTTTTTCAGCATCAATTGGATCGCGTACCCGCACCGGCTGGCAAACCTGGGAGCCATGATCGGAGAGCCGGACTATTGGGGCGGCGGGTATGGGACGGATGCGCTGCTGCTGTTGTTGGACTATGCCTTCGCCTGGCTGGACATGCACAAAATCTGGCTGATGACGATGGGCACGAACGCTCGTGTCAAGCGCCAGATGGAGAAGGTTGGCTTTTTGTTGGAAGCGCAGCCGCGCCAGGGGACATTTGCTGATGGGGAATGGCTGGATGCGCTGGTATATGGGCTGCTGCGCAGCGGGTGGCCGGGGCGCGAAGCGGTCGTCGAGACACTCGGCCTGCGCGCGAAATAATAGCGCCAGCTATCCCTCATCCGCCGCGCTGCTGCCGGAGATACTGTCGATTTCCAGCGCGGCGCGCACATCATCATCGAGCCGGGCCAGGGCGGGCTGCCACAGGTCCGGCTTGACGTATATAAGCCTGCCGGGGTGGATGTAGTAGAGGTGGGCTTCGGGCCACTGCCCGGTTTGGGCCGCAACCGCCGCTGCGTAGACGCCGAGTTGGAGGTAGTAGTGGCGGGCGTTGAACCATGCCCCAACCTCGGAAACGGGCGTGGTTTTGTAGTCCAGCACATGCCAGCGTTTGCCGTCGAAGTAGAGTACATCGATCACGCCGGTGATGGCGCGCTGGCTGGTGTGGTAGACAAAGGGCAGTTCGCGGTAGACCTGGTGGGCGGCTTCTAGTTGGTGGCGGATGTCGCTTGTTTCGAAGCGGCGCAGCAGGTCCAGGCCGGTGGTGATGGCCAGCTCGACCTGTTGGGGATCGGTGATGCCCTGCTGCCAGGCAAGGGCGTCCAGCCGGTCGCGCAGGGCGTCGTCGGGCGTGTTATCGGGCAGCGTCCAGGCTTGCAGCGCGCGGTGTACGATCTCGCCCACGATACGGCGGAACTGCTGGTCGTCGGGTTCGCGTTCGGGCAAGGGACGCAGGGCGTCGGGCGCGTCGTGCAGCACGGAATGGCGGAAGCGGGCCCAGCCGTGCGATGTGGGGTCGAAGTAGGGGGCCTGGCCCAGCCGCGCGATCTGGGTGGCCGTGAGCGCGCGCGCGGGTGCGGTGGGATCGGCGGCGACCTCGTCCAGCAGCGGGGGCAGCGCCGGCTCCACACCGGGAATCGTCTGGCCTGTGCGATAGGCCGCGTCCGCCCAGCTGCTGCTGACCTCACCCGCCGCCCCGCCCGGCACCAGCAGCGCCGCGTCCGGGGGCGTGGCGGGCAGGTAGATGCTGCATTCACCCCACGCATACTGCCGGATCGAAACCAGGTCGGCGGGTTCTTCGGCGTCGGGATCAATCTCCAGCGCGGCCAGCCACTGGCGCAGCCAGGAGCGTTCGCCGGCCCGGTGCAGCGATCCACTGACCACCAGCAAATCGGCGGCGCGCGTAGCCCCGACATAGAGCAGGCGGCGGCGTTCGGCTTCGTCGCGCTGGCGGGTGAGCGACGTGGCCCATTCGTAGGCGAACGGTTGGGGATCGTCGGCGTCGGGATCATCGATCGGCAGGCGGCACACAGCACCGGCCACCGGGTCCAGCGCGAAGGTGTCCAGGGTACGGCTGCGTTCCCAGGCGGCATCGGCCAGGATCACCGCCGGGAATTCGAGGCCTTTGCTGGCGTG
>JAADYV010000251.1 GCA_010092855.1 Chloroflexota bacterium
GCCGTCCAGTGAAAAGTCGCGCCCAGCAGGTCCATCAGCAGCAGGTTGCCGGTGCGGTCGGTGGGCGGCTGGCCATCCGGCGCATACAGCACCAGGTGCGCGGCCAGTCCACAGCGGGCAGCAGCAGCAGCCGTCTGGCGGGCGTGGTTGCTCTGGGTGGAACCCGCCGTGATCACGCAGTCAGCAGCGGCAGCCTGGGCTGCTGCCAGCAGAAATTCGAGCTTGCGGGCCTTGTTGCCGCCGGTGGCGAGTCCGGTCTGGTCATCGCGCTTGATGTACAGCTCTGGCCCGCCCAACAGCCGGGACAGGTTGGTCAGCGGTTCGATGGGCGTGGGCAGGTGCGCCAGCCGGACACGTGGAATCTGGTCATGTGGGTGCATTTTTCCCTCCTTGCCGGTAGAGTATAACGTCGGGATAAGTTCGACGATAAGGACCAACTATGACCACTTTACCTGAATTCTTCCAGCGGCGATCCGATTCGCATGGCGCGATCATCCTGGTCAGCGGTGAGCGGCGCATCGGCAAAACGACACTGCTGCTCAAGGTGCGCGAGGCAGCGCAACATGCTGGGCGCAGCGTGGGCGGGTTTCTCTCTGTCGCGCGTTTCGTGGATGGGCACAAGACCGGCATCGACTTGATGAACGCAGCGACCGGCGAAACAGTGGCGCTGGCGGAGTATCGTGAAGACACAGCAGGCGCAAAGACTCCCGCTACCAAGCACTACGTCTTCAACCCCGACGCGCTGGCCTACGGGCTGCGTTATGCGGAGAGTGGGCAGGCGGCGGATGTCTTTTTTGTGGACGAACTTGGCCCGCTGGAACTCGAACGCGGGGAAGGGTGGGCGGATGTGATCGACATGGTGCGGGCGCGGGTGTTTGGTGTGGGATTCGTGGTCGTGCGCCCGGAACTGATCGATGTGGCGTGCGCACGACTCGACCTGCCACCTGGTGCTCCGCAGATCACGGTCAACGCGGATAGCCGTGACCGGTTGGCGGGCGAACTGGCTGCCTGGATCAAGGCGCGGCCAGAATCCGGCTCATGACTTGAGCTGTTCGATCACATCGCGCAGTTCGTTGATGGCCACTTCCAGCCCATAGCTGACGCCGGTCCAGTAGCCTTCGGGGTAGGGGCGGCACTCGCGCAGCCCGGCTTGCGGGCCTTCGTCGCGGGTTTTGGCCGATGCCGCGAGTTTCTCCCACGACGCGACGCGGCCCTCCAGCCGTTCGACGATGCGGGCGGTTGGATCGGCGGTTTTGCGTTTGCGGAACTGCTGCATGATTTTCGCTCCTTTGCATCTGTTTCCAGGGGTTAGATGCACAGGAGCGCTGAGGGTTGTGTATGGGTGGGATCAGTCTTGCAGCTTTTTGAAGGCATCCCGCACGGGAAGCGCAAAACCGGGCAGGACCTCCTCGCCGTCGAGCGTGTCATCCGCGTGCAAAATGCGCGCGCTGGCGTCGGGTTGGTAGATGGCGACTGTGCGTGATGCCGGGTACACAACCCAGACCAGTTGCGTCCCCGCGTGGAGGAAATCCATCACCTTGTCGTGAATGTCGCTGGCGCGGTCGTGGGGCGACACGACTTCGACTGCCAGGTCCGGGGGGCCGGGGAAGTAGCGCTCCGGGGTGGGCGCAACCAGGCGTTCCTGGCGGATGAAGCCCACATCTGGCGCGCGCACCGTGTCCGGGTTGTGCGCGAGCGTGAAACCGCCTTCTGACGCTGTGACAACCCCTAAAGAATGTTGTTCAACAAAGGTATACATCAGGTGCGCCAGCCATGCCACCACGATCATATGCGCTGTGCCAGTTGGTGCCATTTCGACGGGAACTCCTCTGACAAGCTCAACTCGCTTGGACGAGCCAAATTCGTCCCAAAACTGGTCGATTGTGTAGAGTTGAGTCTGGACAACCATGCTGTCTTTCCCTGGCTAAATTGCCTTAATAGCAATTATACCATCTAAGCCGTTTCGCGGGAGGCAGACTCGAAGCGCCCGAAGTTGTAGTAGGCGGCGCAGGCTCCCTCGGATGACACCATCGGCGCACCCAACGGTTTGCGCGGTGTGCATTCCTTGCCAAACGCGGGACATTCGTTGGGTTTCATCACGCCCTTGAGCACTTCACCGGCATGGCACAGCGGCGATTCCTCGGTCTTGATGTGGCTGACGGCGAACCGCTTGGCCGCATCATACGGCGCGTACTCCGGGCGCAGGCTCCAGCCGCTGCCGGGAATGTTGCCGATGCCGCGCCAGTTGCGGTCGCATTCCGCGAATACGGTGTTGATGATGTTCATGGCAGCGGGATTGCCGTCCTCGACCACTACGCGCGCGTAGGCGTTTTCGACGACGGCACGGCCCTCCTCCAATTGCTGGATCGCCATCAGGATGCCGCGCACCAGGTCCAGCGGCTCAAAGCCGGTGACGACCATCGGTACGCGGTACTTTTCCACCAGCGGGTGATATTCCCAGTAGCCCATCACGGCGCTGACGTGCCCGGCCAGCAAAAACGCCTGCACCTCGACATCTTCCGACCCCAGCATGGCGTCCAGCACGGGCGGCACCTGCACATGCGACACCAGCATCGAGAAGTTGGGGATGCCGAGTTGTTTGGCCTGATGGACGGCCATCGCGTTGGCGGGAGCGGTGGTTTCGAAGCCAACGCCAAAAAACACGACTTCCTTGTCCGGATTATCCTGCGCGATCTGGATACATTCCAGCGGCGAATAGACCACGCGCACATCGCCGCCCTGCGCCTTGACTGTGAACAGATCCTTTTCGGAACCGGGCACGCGCAGCATATCGCCAAACGAAACCATGATCGTATCCGGCAGGGACGCGATGGCAATGGCCTGGTCGATGAGCTCCTGGGGTGTGACGCACACCGGGCAGCCAGGGCCGTGAATCATGTCGATGCCGTCGGGTAGCAGTTGGTCGATGCCGTGCCGGATGATCGAATGGGTCTGGCCGCCGCAGACTTCCATCAGTCGCCAGGGGCGGGTCGTGACGCGGTTGATTTCGTCCAGTACTTCACGCACGCGCGCCGCGTCGCGGTATTCGGTGATGTATTTCATGGTGAACACCCCTTGATGGTTGGTCATAGGTTGTTAGTTGTTGGAAAAAACTCGACGATATGATGTGATCTAACCAATCACAAAAAAGCCAACGACCAACACCTAACTACCATCTCCTTCGCCCAGTTCTTCCTCAATCAAGCCGATCTCGTTAAACAGCTCGAGCGTCTTCTGGGCTTCTTCTTCGTCAATGATGTTGAGCGCGAAGCCGACGTGAATGATGGTGTAGTCGCCGACCTGGGCTTCTGGGACGTAGGCCAGGCACGATTCCTTGATGACGCCGCCGAAGTCGATTTTGCCCATCTTCAGGCCGTTGCTTTCGTAGATTTCGATGATTTTGCCGGGGATTCCGAGGCACATACGGCACACTCCTGGTTCGGTCATGATGAATTTCGTGTGGCGCAGGCAGCGATGGCGGCCTGTCCGAGCGCTAACCCGCCGTCGTTGGGCGGGACGAGTTCGTGCGTCAAAACGGTAAAACCCGCCCCTTCCAGCAGCGGGACGGCCTTCAGGTGCAGGGTCGTGTTCTGGAAGACGCCGCCGCTGAGCGCAACCGTGCTGATGTCGGTGTGCTGGCGGGCAAGCTGGCACACTTCGCAGATCATGGCCGCGACTCCGTTATGGAAGCGCGCGGCGATCTGCGGCACGGGCACCCCGGCGCGCCGGTCGCGCAGCAGGGCGTGCAAGGCGGGAGCGGGGTCGATCTGGCGCGGGGACCCGTTGCCCGGTGCTTCGAGCGCGAACGGATACACGCCGGTTTCGTCCGGATTAACCTGTGCTTCGAGCCAGATGGCGGCCTGCGCTTCGTAGGTGACAGCCTGCAATATCCCGGCCAGCGATGCTACCGCGTCGAACAGGCGGCCCATGCTGGACGTGTACGGGGCATTCAGGCGCTTTTCAAGCTGCTGGCGGAGGATGGTGCGCTCTTCGTCGTTGGCAGCGGTGTAAGCTGGCAGATCTGCGTCCCACGCGATTCCGGCAGCCCACAAATGCGCCAGCGCGGTGCGGTAGGGGCGCAGCGTGGCCGCGTCACCGCCGGGCAGCGGAACATAGCGCAGGTGCGCAAAGCGATCGTACTTCGCATAGTCGCTTACCAAAACCTCACCGCCCCAGATGGCACCATCGGGACCCAAACCGGTGCCGTCGAAGATCACGCCGATGGCCGGTTGGTCGGGCGGAATCTTGTGTTCCGCCAGGCAGCTCGCTAGGTGCGCGTGGTGGTGCTGGACTACGATTTTGCGCTCCGGGCGGCTCATGGCGTACCGGGTAGCCATGTAGTCCGGGTGAGCGTCGTGGGCGATGATCTCTGGCGTAATGCGAAACAGGTTGCTCAGGTGCTCGATGCTGTGCTCGTAGGAGCGCAGCGCGTCGTAGTTCGACATGTCGCCAATATGCTGGCTCATGAAGGCGTTGCTGTCGCGCGTAAGGCAGAAGGTATTTTTGAGTTCGGCCCCAACGGCCAGCACCTGCGGTCCTTTGAACGGCAGCGGCACAGGGTAGGGCGCATAGCCGCGCGAACGCCGCAGTGGCTGGATGCGCTGTTCCAAAGGACGTACCACCGAGTCGTCGCAGCGAATGTGAATTTCGCGGTTATGTAACAGGAAGGCGTCGGCCAACTTGCCCAGGTGTTCAAGCGCGTGCTGGTCACGGGGTGACAATCGGTTCGTCAGAATAGTTGCCGCTGGTCATCACCAGGGCGCGCGGGAAATCCGGTGCAGCTTCGAGCAGCAGGTGGTGCAGCGGAGTATAGGGCAGCATCACGCCCAGATCGGTCAGCCCTGGCGCGACCTCGGCGGCAATATCCGTGCCCGACTTGAGCGGCAGCAGCACGATAGGCCGCTCGCGCCCGCTGAGGGCCTGCGCCGCCGCATAGCTGACCTCGCAGTATTCGAGCACGGTGCCCAGGTCGGGCATCATCACCGCGAACGGCTTGGCCGGGCGGCCCTTACGCTTGCGCAACCGCTGGATTGTTTCGGCATTGGTGGCGTCACACGCCAGGTGAAACCCGCCCAGGCCCTTGACGGCCACGACATATCCGGCGCGGATCAAATCGCGCACGGCCTCGATCTCGTTGAGGGGCAGGTAGTCCCATTCCGGCGGCACTTCCTGCACCGGACTGGGCATCAGTTCCAGGTGAGGGCCGCAAACCGGGCAAGCGTTGGGTTGCGCATGAAAGCGCCGGTCCAGCGGGTTGTCGTACTCGGCCTGGCACTCCGGGCACATCGTGAATGGGGCCATCGTGGTCTGGGGCCGGTCGTAGGGGATGTCCTGGATGATGGTGAAGCGCGGCCCGCAGTTGGTGCAGTTGGTGAAGGCGTAGCGGAAGCGCCGGTCGTCGGCATCAAACACTTCGGCCAGGCAGTCATCACAGGTCGCCACGTCCGGCGAGATCGGCTGGTATGCGCCCGCCTGGGCATAACTGTGTTGGATTTCGAAGTGGGCGTAGCCGTTGTTGGCTTCCACCGCCTGCGAGTCCACGCTTTCAATACGCGAGAGGGGCGGCGCTTCGGCGGTGATCGCCAGCGTGAAGGCATCCAACGAATTGGGGTCGCCGTGAACCTCGATGTGGACGCCCGCCGACGTATTGCGGACCCAACCGGTCAGCGTAAAGCGCTGGGCCAGGCCGTAGATAAAGGGCCGGAAGCCGACCCCCTGCACTACGCCAGTGACGTGAATGCGGCGCGCGGAAGACCGATCCGTGTTCATTTCGGTTTCTGGCTTATCCGCTCGCGCAGCCAGTCCAGCCAGGCGGGGATGCCTTCACCCGTGCGGCACGATACCGGGAAGAAAGCCACGCCGGGATTTAGCACCTCGACGCCGTGCCGGAAGTAGTCCACGTCGAAATCCATGTACTCCTGCAAGTCCATCTTGTTCAGCAGCAGCACATCCGCACCCTTGAACATGGCCGGGTACTTGTAGGGCTTGTCGTCGCCTTCGGGAACGCTGGCAATAACCACGTTGTAGTCCACGCCGAGTTTGAAAGCCGCCGGGCAGATCAGGTTGCCGACGTTTTCAATGATCAACAGGTCCAGGCCGTCGAGCTGCATACTGGGCAGCGCGCCGTGTACCATATTGGCGTCCAGATGGCAGTTGCCGCCGGTGTTGATCAGCGTGACGGGAATGCCCATCTCGGCGATTTTTTCCAGGTCAATCGGCACGATGTCGCCATCCATCACGCCCAGGCGGAACGCATCTTTCAGCCCCTCGATGGTCTGGAGGATGACGCTAGTTTTGCCGCCGCCGGGCGAAGCCATAATATTGAGTGCCAACAGCCCGGCAGCCCTGAACTGCTCTTCGTTTCGTGCCGCAATCAGGTCGTTGGCATTCAGGATGTTTTCGACAATCGGGATATTTTCAGACATTACACCATGCCTCATTCAGTATTTACACATCGCCACGCTATTCACTCTGCGCTTCAGGCGCGAGATCAACGTCGATACTCTCCAGGAAGAACTCCTCGCCGCTGGCAACGACGATCTTGTCGCTGCCGCATTCCGGGCATTCGAACTTCTCGCGGTTCATGGGGAATTCGTGGCCGCAGACGTTACAGTGCAGCCAGGCCGGGAGCCGCTTGAAGTTGAGCTGCGCACCTTCGGCGATGGTGCCTTTGGCGATCATGTCCCAATAGAACTGCACCGAGTCGTCCACGATGCTGGACAACTCGCCGATGACGAGGTTGATCTCCTTGATGCGGACCGCGCCGGCGTTTTGTGCGTGCTCCAGCGCGATGCTCAGAATGCTCTGGGTGATACCGAGTTCGTGCATTTATCCTGCGCCTGCAATTTCGTTAACCGTCATGAACATTAATTCCAATCATAACACAGGGTGGGAGTTGGACCACATCGTTTTGGGTGATCAAAGTCACGAATTTGGGTGAGAACCGTTCTCAATACCGCATTCATCCCCGGCTTACGCGGATTTTACGCCCACTTTACCTCGCGGCACTAGAATCCCTGGTAGATCCACTGCGGCGACGCATCCGCCGTGAGAATGATGACCAGCAGAATGATGATCGTCAGCAGCAGGGCGAACATGTTTTCGCGGCTGAAGAGCCAGCGTCCCACCGCGCGGAGTCGATCCATGACTTCACCTCCCATCAGTTCCGTTCCAGGACTTCGTCGAGGAACTTCTGGCGGTTGGCGGCGCGGGCGACCTTGCCGCTGGAGGTTTTGAGGAGCCACTTGGGGCCGACCAGGTGCACATAATGCGCCATTGTATCCGTGCTCTGCGCGATGCGAGCGCGAATCTCTTTGGTGATGCGCGCGCGTTCGTCGGTGTCCTCGGTGTCAACTTCGGCGACGACGGCGATGTCTTCGGTGCCAAGCTGCTCATTGAGCACGCCAAAGGCTACCGTGCGCCCCGCGTGTACGCCGGGAATGTCATTGATGATGTTTTCGATGTCCTGCGGGTAGATGTTCTTGCCGCCGACGATGATCAGGTCTTTTTTTCGTCCGGTGATGTACAGTTCACCGTCCGCGATATAGCCCAGGTCGCCGGTGAAGTACCAGTCGTCTTGCATGGCTTCGGCGGTGGCGTCTTCGCGGTGATAGTAACCACTCAACATGCAGTCGCCGCGCAGCGCGATCTCGCCGACATGGCGTTCTGGCAGGTCGGTGCGCTCCGGGTCCACTACGCGAATTTCAGTGTTGGGGATCGGGCGTCCGCAAGAGACCATTGCGACCGTCGGGCCGTTGGCGGCATCAGACGGTTGGGCAACGCGCTGTTCCATGATCGTATTGCGGTCGATGATGTCGATGTTCGGCTCGGTGCCGATGTCGGACTGCGTGACGGCAAAGGTGTTTTCGGCCATCGCGTAACACGTTTGCAGCGCGGCGGTACGGAAGCCAAAGGGTGCGAAGCGTTCCGTAAATGTGTGGTGACTGTCGGCGCGCACTGGCTCGGAACAGTTGATCAGCGCGCGCAGGCTGGAGAGGTTCAGACCGTCCAGCGCGGATTTGCGGATGCGCGTGGCCAGGAAGTTATAGGCAAAGTTGGGCAGCCAGCACAGCGTGCCGTCATACTCGTCGATGGCTTGCAGCAGCACTTTCGGGTCGCGCACCCAGTGGAAGGGCGACATCAGCACCAGGTGGATGCCCTGTACCACCGGCATGATGAACCCGGCGATGAGGCCCATGTCGTGATAGAGCGGCAGCCAGGAAACGACCACGTCGTCGGGTACAAGCTGGATCGATTGGCTGTAGGCGGCGACCTGGTTGAGTACGGCCCCATGCGACAGCATCACGCCTTTTTGGAGGCCGGTGCTGCCAGAAGAATGCTGCAAGAACGCGGTGTCTTCGGGGCGGGAGGGCGCACGGTCCAGGTAACTAACCAGTTGGCCGCCGGGTTCCAGATCGTTTACATTCAGGATGGCTCCGAGCGTGGGGATATTGGCCAGGTGCTGCTCGAGCGTGGGTTGCATTTCGCCATAAGTGATCACGGCCTTGACCGCCGAGAGTTCGACCAGTTTGCGCACGCTGTCGTAGTAGCGGTCGGGATCGAGCTTGGGCGTCAGGAAAGGGAAGATGGACGGAATCGCGCCCAACAGCATCGCGCCCCAAAACGCAAACAGCACGTCCTCTCCGTGTTGGAGCACCAGCACTACCAGGTCGTGGGGTTCGACGCCCGCTTTCTCCAGGGCATGAGCGTACCGCGCCGCCTGTTCGAAGAATTGGCGATAGGTGATCGTGCGGTTATCATCTGGCGTGATCAACGTCAGCGCGGTACGATCTGGCATATTCTCGGCCAGATGCCGCGCACAATCGAGCAGCGTTGCGGGACGGGAGGAAAGACTGACCAGCAGTTCAGTTTGATTGGTGTCGACGGTATTGTGCATCGTTCGTTTCCAATGAATATTGACCGGCAAGCAGTGTGCGATTATACACGTTTCTGTGGGCCGGACCACAAACGCCATACGGTCTTTGTGGGCAGTGATAGCAGGAAACAATCGCGTATCGGTGAATAGACCGGCTTTGACTAAACTGTATCAATCCTTGTAAGCTAAAATTTACTGGCATGGGCTAGAAAAGGATACGCGATATGACCGAAGACCCTACCCCGCTGACACAAACGGTGGCGCTGGAGTTTTGGAACCAGGCGCGGCGCAAACTGTTTCTGTCCCGGTTGTTTAGAACCTTCGGGTTGAACCGGCAGCCCTCACAGTTGCTGTCCTTCGAAGAAGTGCAGGAAAAACTGCGGCTTAACCAGAACGCCTATCGCGGGTTGCAGCAGGTTCCACTGGACCAGATCGTGGGCAGTGTGGGCCGCTACAATGATTTCACACGGACCTTCCTGCCGCTGGTCGAAAACGATCGCTGGCGCTGGCGGCGCATTGCCGAACTGCAGACCGATACTGGACTGCCGCCCATTGAGCTGTACAAGGTTGGTGAAGCCTATTTCGTCAAGGACGGCAATCACCGTGTTTCGGTGGCGCGCCAGTTTGGGGCCAAGACCATCGAGGCGTATGTCTGGGAATATCAAACGCCGGTTGGGGGACTGTCGACCCACGCGGACATTGACGAGATCATCGTCAAGGCGGAATATCGCGCGTTTCTGGACCGGACGAAACTTGATCTGGCCTATCCCGAACAGCGAATAATAATCACCGAACCCGGCAATTATCCCAATCTTGAGCTGGAAATCGAGTTGTATCGAAAGAACCTGGAGCGTATCGACGGCGAAGACCGCTCCTACCAGGAAGCCGCTGCCGCCTGGTACGACCTGATGTATTCGCTGGCCGTGGACGTGATCCGCGAATCTGGCGTGTTGAAGCAGTTCCCAGGGCGTACCGAGGCGGACTTTTACGTCTGGGTCTCGCGGCACCGTCAGCAGTTGGCCGACCGCTATGGCGAGCGGATGTCGCTTAAGGACATGGTCGCGCGCGTCGCCGAGGACCGGCAGCGGCCTAGCCCGGTGGGGCGCGTAGTGCGGTCGGTGGCGGGCGCTATGCGCAGCCTGAC
>JAADYV010000028.1 GCA_010092855.1 Chloroflexota bacterium
ACGGCGGATACGGTGGTGGCCCTGGCTGCAGCAGGTTACGATCCGGATGAAGCGCTCAGCGATGACGGCAACAGCCCACTGGATTACCTCATGATGCAGTTGGACGAAGGCAATGTTGCTGGGTCTGGATTTGTGGCCAAGTCCATCACGGCAGTTGTTGCAGCCGGCTACGATCCGGCGGATTTCGGGGGGTACGACCTGGTCGGCGAACTCCTGGCGTCGGAAGTTGATGGTGTGTTCGGTTTTGGGCCGTATGATCACTGCCTGTCGTTGATCGCGCTGCAGAACGCCGGGGCTGATGTGTCCGAAGGCGCAGTTGACGCGCTGGTCGGCATCCAGAATGAAGATGGCGGCTGGGGCTTTATGGCGGATTCGACCTCCGACACCAACACGACGGCGCTGTGCCTCCAGGCGCTGGCGCTGACCGAAGAAGCTGACACAGTTGACGCCGGCTTTGTGTACATAGCGAGCATCCAGAACGAAGATGGTGGCTGGCCTTACGAAAACCCAAGCGAGTATGGCACCGACAGCGACACCAACTCGACGGCGCTGGTCATCCTGGCGCTGGTGGCCAATGGCGAAGCGCTGGATGAGTGGGGCAATCCGGGAGAATGGCTGCTGTCCATGCAGCTCGAAAGCGGCTCCTTCAGCTACCAGGCAGCATTCCCCGGCGATAACGTACTGGCGACGGTGGGTGCAGTACCCGCCATCGAAGAAGTGCCGCTCAACGCCTGGGCACTGCTGGACGAGGCCGAAGCTGAAGCCGAGTAAACCGCCTATAGCACAACCACAGACGATTGCAGGGACGCGCCGGGTGGTGCGTCCCTGTTTATGTAAGGGCGGCTGCTGCAATGAGGCGGCATTGGTTCGTGATGCACTAGGCAGGCCCTGATCATGATCACTTGTTTGCTGGGGGACAGCCTCTTAGAATGGGGATAGTGGAGCCAGACGATTTTTGTTGCTCAAATACTGTTGTCTAAAAACTTGTGGCAGAAAGGAAAAATACCTTGATTCGACAACGAGTGGTGTTGATCACCGGAGCCAATGGCGAGGTCGGCCATGGGTTAATTGAGAAACTCGCTGCTGAACCGGACCCGCCCTTTATCGTCGCGCTGGATCTCAACGAACTGGCCCACGACCTGCGCCCCCTGGTCAACCGGATGGTGATCGGCGACATTCTCGACACCAAACTACTCGAAACCCTCACCACCGAGTACGAAATCGACACCATCTATCACCTGGCGGCGCTGCTCTCCACCAGTTCCGAATTCAACCCAGAAACCGCGCATCGCGTCAATGTACAGGGCACGGTCAACCTGCTCAAGCTGTCGGCAGAGCAGAGCGCATCGCGCGGCGTCCCGGTCCGGTTTCTGTATGCCAGCTCGATTGCCGTGTATGGGATGCCAGATATCGCCACCAAACAGGCTGCGGGCCCAGTCGACGAGGACCGGTTCTTGAACCCGATCACCATGTACGGCTGCAACAAGCTGTACTGCGAGCACCTGGGTCGCTACTATGCCGCCCACTACCAGCAGTTGGCGGCCACACGCGCGGTCGGGGTAGATTTCCGTTGCGTGCGCTTTCCGGGCCTGATTAGCGCGGTCACCGTGCCCACCGGCGGCACCAGCGACTATGCGCCGGAAATGCTGCACGCGGCAGCGCAGGGCAAAAAATCGTATGCAGCTTTTGTGCGCGAAGACACCACCATCCCGTTCATGGCCATGCCGGACGGCATCAAGGCGCTGCTGCTGCTGGCCCGTGTTCCACGCGAGAACCTGACGCGCTTCGTGTACAATATCGCCAGCTTCAGCCGCTCCGCGTTGCAGTTGGCCGCGATGGTCCAGGACGCTTTCCCGGACACGGCGATCACGTTCAAGCCGTCAGATGCGCGGCAGGGCATTGTCGATAGCTGGCCCGCCGACATCAACGACAGCGCCGCGCGGAAAGATTGGGGCTGGGTTCCCGATTTCGACGCGGAGCGCGCCTTTAATGAATACCTGCTGCCGACCATCAAGGGGCGCTATGCCAGTGCGGACTCCGATTAGACGTTGGACCAGGAAATAACAACGACCAGGCAGCCGTGAATGCCCACCGCTGCCTGGTTTGTGGATATCCAGATATTGTTCAGGGTTCCGAGGCGACCTCAACCGCTGCTTCGGGGGCTAATGCAGGCGTTGGGCCAGGTATTGCCGTGTCCTTCTGTTCCTCACTGGCTTCTTCGTCCGGCATATCCTCGACATTGCGCAGCACCCACCACGACACAAAGCCCGCCACGAAGATCATCACACCTGAGATGGTGAAGATCATACGCGGCCCAATCTCGTCCATCAGGAACCCAGCAGCGCCCATCGACAGGATGTTGGCCACCGTCACAATGGTGTTTTGAGCACCGCTGGCCCGTCCCAGTTTTTCGCTGGGGACGTGATTCTGCATCAGCGTGGGCGCCACGATCTGCGGCGGGGCGATGACCAACCCGACCAGGAAGATCACGCCAATCATAATGGTATAGGTAGGTACGATGGACACCAGCACGGTTGTCATACCGAACACGATCATACTTATGCCAATCAGGTCGCGCGCTTTGAAGTGCCGGGCCAGCGAGGCAATGATCGCGCTGCCCAGAATGATGCCCAGCGTCTGCGATCCCCGGATGACGCCCAAACCCTCCTCAGCCATACCCAGCTCATTGATCAATAGCGGCACAAACGTCACATTCGCCGCCCCAAGGCCCAGCATCATCGCCAAAAAGCTGATCAACACCCCGCGCATGACCTGGTCGGTGAACACATAGCGCAGACCAACCACCAGTTCATTGTAGACATCGCGCACCGAGGTAACCACACCGGTTAGTTGCGACCGGGGCACGATAGGCGCGTTGCTGATGACCTGGGCCGTTTCGCGCACAACCTTGCCCGAAATGGAAATGCGCGCGATGAAGTAGGCGGAGATGAAGAACGAGATGCTGTCAGCGATGAAAGCGGGAGTGGTGGCCTTAACGGAAGTAGTCGCATCCGCTGTGCCAACTATCAACCCCGCCAGCCCTGCACCCACCACGAACGACAGCGTAATGGTGAGTTGTGACAGCGCATTACCGGCCAGCAGTTTTTCCCGGTCGTCGAGGATCAGCGGCATCAATGCGGTCCGTGCTGGCATGAAAAACACCGCGACTGAATTTAGCAGCACCGAAACCAGGTAATAGACCCACACCTGGCTTAGATCATTGACTAGCAAGAATCCTAACGCTAGGAAACCGCGCAGAATGTCGGACGCGATCATCAAACGCTTGCGATTGGCACGGTCCACAATGGTGCCTGCCACCATGCCCAGCAGCAGCGGCGGCAGCGCCGACATCACCGCCAATGTACCGAGATATCTGCCGGACGCTCCTGCGCCCGCCATGCGGATGATGCCCAGGGTGATGGTGTTGAGCGCCAACGAGTCCCCAACGAACGACACAATCTGCCCAAACCACAGATTGCGGAAATCGGGATATTGAAGGGCGGTCAGAATATTGGTGCCTTCGCGGTAGAAAAGGGTGTTCAATAACCAACGCAAACCCGTCCATTTTGCTATGGTACGCATCAAGTATTTATCCTAAAGTTGACAGCATGCCTCCACTACTATTGTACGAGATGAATCTGCAAAGCTGATCGAAACGTGTAGAATGGTGGCAGCATGGGCGACAAATCACACGCCGAGTTTAAGGGGAATTAAAAGCTGTTAGGATATTGTTATTGGGTATTGCCCCGGCGCAAGAACCGTAGTACGATCAAATCGCATTCAGTTATCAGGTTATCTATCTGAGGAGAAACAAACAATGCTGTATCTGCCGCGTGAAGAAGGTCAGGGTCTCGTTGAGTACGCTCTGATCCTGGTCCTGGTCGCTGTTGTCGTGATTATCATCCTGGCCCTGCTCGGCCCGGCCATCGGCAACATCTTCTCCAACATCATCAACAACCTGTAAGCTGTAATCTTCCAATCCGTCAAAAGCCCCGCGTTGCCGGGGCTTTTGCGTTGTATAGGGCTGGTGCGCGGCGACTGAACAGTGTTAGTCCGCATAGTCGTAGTCGTCATCGTCGTAGTTGCCGCCATAGTGCCCCGCGTCGAACAAATCATCTAGCAGATCATCCACCTCGTCCAGGTCGATGGCATCTACCTCCTCCGCCGGAATGTCAATTGTGACCGGCGTGGCTTCCAGGTCATACGACGGCACCACCACAACGTAGCCGTTGTCTTCGGCCCAGGCTTTCAGGTCTTCCATGGTTTCAGCCAGTTCCTGTCCTCCAGTCGCGCGCGGTCCGCGCAGAATGACGTATTTTTCCTCTTCTGTGCCGTCGCCCCAATAGAGCGTAACGTGGCCATCGGGACCAATGGCAATATAGGCTGGCTCCTGCATAAGCTACTCCTCTGGTGGGGCCGGGTTAAGCAAACGCGCGAACACGTCATACCGCCACAGGTTGATGACAATGGCTGCCCAAATAATCACGGCCACCACCACTACGGCCAGGTCCATCCAGGCCAGGGTATTGAGTTCGAAGAAGTCGCGCGCACCAGGAAACGGGAAGATCAACACGTACAGCCCCAGCATGGCCAGTGCCAGCCAGATGCGGCGGCGATCATAACGCAGCCGTTCGCCGCTTTCCCATCGCTCTATCGAATGTTCCGCGAAGAGTATCAGCAGCAGGCCACACAGCAGCGCGGTAGTGGTCAGCGTGGTGCGCTGTAATGCCAGCGAGTCGTTAATGTACATCAGGTACACGACCAGCGTCACAATGGTGATACTGAACCCGGCAGGCAGAGTGAATTCCACGACGGAACGCAGCAGGTCTTTCTTGGGCTGGCCAGGGCGCGCCCAAACCGTCAGGAAAAATGCGGGGATACCTACCGGCAGCGTGGTTAGGATAGCGTTGTGCTTGGGCGTAAACGGGAATTCGGTGCCGATGTAACCGGCGATGATGATCAACAGGGCAGCATAAAGTGTGCGGGCCAGAAACAGGCGCATGTTGTCCTGCATCCCATTCAGGATGCGCTGACCCTCTTTGATCGCTTCGGGCAGCACGCTGAACTGGTCATCCAGCAGTACCATGTCCGCGACGGCGCGCGTGGCCTGGCTGCCGCTTTCCATCGCTATGCCCATCTGGGCCCCCTTGAGCGACAGCACATCGTTGACCCCGTCACCCATCATGGCCACGTAATGTCCTTTGGCACGCAGCGCCTTGACAATCGCCTGCTTTTGCTCTGGCGTGATGCGGCCAAACACAGTCGTCTGCTCAACGGCGGTCGCATACTGCGCCTCGGACAGTTCGGCCAATTGCAGCCCGGAGATAACGTGAACGTCTTTACTGATGCCGGCCAACTGCGCCAGGGCTGCGACTGTCTGCGGGTTGTCGCCGGAAATAAGCTTGAACTGGACGCCTGCCTGCCGGAACTGCTCTAGCACCTGTTTGGCGTCACCCCGAATTTCATCCGAGAACGTCAGCCAACCCAACGGCTGCAAGTTTTGGGGTAGCTCCGGACCACCGCTTTCGGGCATCGGCTGCAGCGGATCGGGATGGTAGGCAAGCAGCAGCACGCGCAAGCCCAGGTCTGTCCAGGTCTCGATGTGGCGTTCGAGCAGTTCGCCGCCTTTGATACGGTGCAGCATCATCTCCGGCGCGCCGAGGACGTAGCTGCCGAGCATGGGTCCCTCGCCCGGGAATGTCGCTCCGCTCCACTTGTGCGCTGAGGAGAACGGAATCTCGATGCTGGTGGGGTACTCGTCACACGCCAGGCACGCTTCAGCGATAGCTTCCGCCGTGCGGTTGACGCGCCCGGTGCTGGCCACGAAGTTGCCGGCCAGTTCGCGCAGCCGGTCTTCGGTCATGTCCTCGCCAATCGGGATCGCCTGCCGCATCTCGATGCGGTTAGTGGTCAGTGTACCGGTTTTATCCAGGCACAGAATGTCCACATTGCTGAGCGACTCAACAGCATTGATCTGCTGCACAAGCGCGCCTTTCTGCGCAATGCGTACCGCACCCAATGCATACGCCACTGTGATCATCAGCAGCAAACCCTGCGGCACCAACGAAATGACGACAGCAGTGTCTTCAACAATTTCGCTGAAGGGTTCCTGTTCGATGGTGGACGACATAAACAGCATCACGGCCAGACTGATGGCCAGGATCACCAGCAGGCGCACCAGCAAGCTAACCTGGCTTTGCAGCGGCGTCATTACCAGCCGGTACTCGCGCGCGCCCGCCGTCAATTGGTAGGCGAAGCTATCGGTGCCGACCTTTTCCGCTTCGAATACCCCGCTGCCACTCACGCAAAAACTGCCCGACAGCAGTTCGTCGCCCTGCTCTTTGGGCACATGGTCGGATTCACCCGTCAGCAGCGATTCGTCCACGTCGATCCGCTTGTCCGTCAGCAACCGACCATCGACCACAATCTGGTCGCCCGGTTCGATGACCAGCGCATCCCCCACCACGATCTCACTGGGGTCAATTTCCCGCTGTTCACCACCACGAATGGCGGTCACCTGGGGACGGGTCAACAGCGCGATCTGGTCCAGTTGGCGCTTGGCGCGGACCTCCTGGAACACGCCGACCGTGACGTTCAACATCACCACGCCGCCGGTGACAAAGGCATCGCCCGGTTCACCAACCAGCACCAGCACAAACATAATTCCGAACAGGATCACGTTGGTGAGTGAGAGGAAGTTGGTGCGCAGGATCGCGCTCAAGGGACGGCTGGACTTGACCGGGACATCGTTGATCAGTCCCTGGGATTTGCGCTGCAACACCTCAGCGGTGGTCAGCCCATGCGTCGCCAACGGCGGGACTGCGGAATCCGCGGGGGTGGAAGGAGCGTCTACTGTGATATCTGCCATATGTGTGATCGACCTCCTAAGAGTGGTTGGATGCCAGGTTTGCGGCAGCCCGTGCTTCGACGTCTGCCGGCAGGCCTTTGTACCAGGCATGGTCGCCTGGCAGTTTCAAGAAGTGATCGCGCACGAACACAAAGCGCGTGGGCGATGTATCCCACAAATACAACGGCGGCTGGGACTTTTCCAGCGGCCATAGCCAGGCACGTTCATTCCGCACCGAATGCACGTAGTACCGCACCATCTCGGCCAGGTCTTCACCCGGTGCCACGCTGACATCGCGCGCGTCTACCGGCAACGTTTCCCACTCGCCGGGTTCGGGCGGACGACCTTGCTGGCGCGGGTGCACCCAGGTGTCGCCTTCCCGCCGCCAATCCAGGCCGGGGCAGGTGCAATACTCGTTTTCGTAGGGCCACCCGCGATACTCATTCGAAGCGTGCGTGGCTTCATGTAGGAAAACACGGTACAACACCGATAGGTCACGCCCCGGTTCGCCAATCCGCAGCCAACCATTGCCAAATCCTCCACCGCCAGGGTGCTGGTCAATCCACAGGTGGAGCGGATGCTGCAAAAATGGCTGGTAGAACTCGCGCCCCAACAAGCGTGCCGTGTCGGAGATCAGCTCCAGTTCGTGCTGGTTCCAAGGGCGCGCACTGCCTTTTTCGTCGCGTTCAACAATGTGTATTCCAAAGTCAGCGTACAGCGATTGGACTGTACGCTGGTGGTCGTCATTGGTCGCAGATGACAACAGTCTTTTTATCCAGGCGCTCATGGAGTTTGCCCTCATCTTCATTGAGTGTAAAAATGATATGTCAGTTTACCCGGAAACGCCACGCTGACTATATCAACACCGTCTGGGTAGCATGGACTGTCCAGAGATCTTCAAGGGAGCGGCTTTATGCCCGCACAGAATGCCAACAACGAAAAACCAACGGTCAAAGCGCGCCGTGTCCTGGTGCCGCTGGCCAATCCCAACACCGCGATGGGCCTGCTGCGGCTGGCCTGGAAGCTGGCTCATCCCGAACATGGGCGCGTGTTCGCCTTGTTCGTCACGCTGACCTCACAGGAACCAGATGGCGATGCTTACGACCAGATTGCAAAGGTGGTCGAAGAAGCAGCCGCGAACGGTATCGATGTTGAACTCGTTTCCCGAACCGCGCCCAGCGTTGCGCGCGGGATTCTGGATGGTGCCCGCGAACACGGTGCGACGTTGATGGTGCTGGGCTTTCAGGCTCCGGTGCGCGGCAAGATCGAGCTGGGGCCAATTGTCGAATCAGTGGCACGGACCACGCCCTGCGACCTGGTGGTGTTCCGCAACCCGCTGCACTCGCACCTGGAACTGGACGACGTGGAGCAAGTGATGCTGCCCCTGGACGGCAGCGAAAACTCGCGTGTGGCGGCACGGCTGGGCCTGGTACTGGCCGAAGTTTACGATGCAAGACCACACGCGATCTACGTGCAGGTCGACCCGGATCTGCCGAGTTGGTTCGGGCTGGCGCGCATCGAGGCCTCACTGACTAACCTGGGCGATACACGCCATATCCAACGCCAGGTTGTCCGCGCCAATGACATGGTCAGCGGGGTACTGAGCCGCTGTGACAAGGCCGACATGATCGTGCTGGGTTTCACCGAACAAAGCTCGCTCGACAAGTGGATTTTTGGCAACGTCACGCAGCGGATGCTGGCCCAGGCTCCCGGCCCGGTGATCCTCGCCAAGCGCGCGGCTAAGGCAGACCTGTCGGCGGTACAGCAACTGCGGCGGCGGATTGTGACGCGCTTTTCCCCGGTTCTCACCCCTTCCGAACGCACCGAAGTCATCCGTCAGGCCTCCGAACTGAGCCTGACCGGGATCAACTACATCGTACTCACCGTAATCTCGGCGCTGTTGGCGTGTTTTGGGCTGCTGCAAAACAGCGCCGCGGTCATCATCGGCGCGATGCTGGTGGCTCCGCTGATGTCGCCGTTGATGGCGGTGTCGGTGAGTGTGCTGCAAGGGCGGCTGCGCGTAGTGCGCACCGCCATGATCACGACCCTGGCCGGGGTGGCGATGGGCCTGGGTGTAGCGTTTGTGCTGGGGCTGGTCTATCCGATTGATACACCAACCACCGAAATGCTGGCGCGTGGCCAGCCCTCGGTGCTGGATATGGGCGTGGCGCTGGCGTCCGGGGCTGTCGGTGCCTATGCGATGGCGCGCAAAGACATTCCCGCTGCGCTGGCCGGAGTCGCCATTGCCGCCGCGCTGGTGCCGCCGCTGTGCACGATTGGGCTGGCGCTGGCCTTTGGCGAACTGGGCCTGGCTGCCGGGGCGGGACTGCTGTTCACCACCAACATCGTCAGCATCAGCCTGGCCGGGGCGGTGGTGTTCGCCTGGCTGGGCATCCGGCCCGCGCGCGGCAACCGCACCCGGCAGCAGGTGATCATCTCGCTGCTGGTGCTGAGCGTGCTGGCGGTGCCGTTGGGCAATACCTTCATCGATGTAGCGCGAACCAGCCAGGAAACCAGTGAAGTGCGGAGTGTCTTGGAAGACCAGTTCCCGGATTCCGACGTGATCGAAGTTGAATTGCAGGACGATGATGTGACCGCCACCATCCGCAGCGAAAACGAGATCACACGTGCGGATGTTGAAGCGGCGGAACTAGCGCTGAAAGACAAACTCGGGCATGATGTAGACCTGGAAGTAACATTCTGGCGCGCGATAACTCCATAAATAAATAGTGAAGACAAAATTCATTTTTTATACTATCATAGAATGTGGAACCGGATACACAAGCGGGGCTGGCTATGACCTTTGTCCGCAACCTGACCATTGAGCGGTTGACCATTGTTATTCTGTTCATTCTCCTGTTCACGATGGCGGTGCGTGTGCCGATTGACACCGACACCTGGTGGCACGTGCGCAGTGGAGAATACATTTTCGACGAGGGGAAAATCCCGAAGACCGATCCGTTTTCTCACACTCGCGCGGGTGAAGACTGGATCGACCACAGCTGGGGCTCCCAGATCGTGATCTACGGGGCGTATTCGCTGTTTGGCGGCGACGGGCAAGCCGGCGACAGCGGCAACATTGGGCTGGCGCTCTACATGGCGCTGCTGGCCACGCTGGGGATGGCGTTTGTGTACCTGATGTGCGACGGCACGGCCTACGTGCGCGCATTTGCGGTGGTGCTGGGCGGCGCAGCGGCAGCCGTGTTCTGGTCCCCGCGCCCGCAGATGTTCTCGTTTATGCTGGGTGCGCTGGTGCTCTACCTGCTGCATCTGTACAAACGCAAGGGCGTAGATCGGCTGTGGCTCATTCCGGTGGTGATGGTGGTGTGGGTCAATCTGCACGGCGGGTTTGCGATTGGCTTTATCTTCCTGTTCGGCTCTATTGCCGGGGAAGTGATTGGCAACGTGTTTAACCCCGACGACGAGCGCGTGGTGAAGTGGGAACGGCTGCGCAAGATGCTGCTCATCACCGGGGTAGCGTTCCTGGTGGTGCCGCTAAATCCCAATGGGTTCCAGATGTGGGCCTATCCCTTCCGCACGGTGGGCATTGGCGCACTGCAGGATTTCATCCAGGAATGGCGCTCGCCGGACTTTCACCAACCCCAGACCTGGCCGTTCATCTTGCTGCTGTTGGGTGTGCTGGCTGCTGCCGGTCTGAGCAGCCGCCGCATTGACTGGACCGACCTGGCACTGGTTTCTGGCACGACGCTGATGGCACTGACGGCGGGGCGCAACATCGCGGTCTTTGCCATCGCGGTCACGCCGGTCTTGACGCGCCACATCGAGGTCTGGCTGGCGGATCGCGGCTGGCAGATTCGTCCGATGCGCCGGGTTCAGGGCCAGATGTTGGTGCTGAACTGGGTGCTGTTGGTCGTGGTAATCTTTGGCAGCCTGGTCAAGATCGTGTCGGCACTCAACGAGGAAACCATGCGCGAGGCGCACGAACTCTACTTACCGGTAGAACTGGCCGCGTTCCTGGACGATGAAACCGCTCTGGCCGAATTCCTGGGAAAACCACCGGACGAGGCGATCATGTTCAACACCTATAACTGGGGCGGTTACCTGTTGTTTGCCGCGCCAGACGTGCCAGTGTATGTCGATGGACGCACCGACCTCTACGACGACGAGTTTTTGCGCAACTACCTGGAGATCGTATTTCTGCGCGAAGACTGGGAACAGAAGCTTGACGCGACCGGAGCCGATTTCGTAGCCATCGAAGCCGACAGCGTGCTCGCTCAAATGCTGCGCACTATGCCCGAAAAATGGGATGAACGGTTGTTCGATGGTGATCCAGGCGATGAGCGGTCGGCGATCTTCGTGCGGCGCGAGGTGACGAATGAGTGACCGCCCCGCACAGCGCGATCTTCCAATCGGGTTTGAATTGCTGTCGGACCTGCGGCTGCTGGTCTACCTGTTCGTGGGATTTCGCTTGATCCTGGCAATGGTCTACCAGCCCTATGTGTTCGATGTCTTTGAGCAGCACACCGACGACATCACTGGCGAGGTGACCTATACCCCGACCACCATCGAGCGCGGTATGAGCCATTTCGGGGACCTGCGCTACTATTACCAGTTCGCCGAGTTGGTCGAGGATGGCCATCTGCCCTATCGTGACTACTGGCATGAGTTCCCGCCGGTGTGGATCACGCTGTTCACCGGCGTCTATGGCCTGATCAACCTGCGGGGTGCGGTCGATTTTACCGCCTGGGCCAGCGCGATTGGCTTGATCATGCTGGTCTTTGATGTCGGCAATCTCTACTTGCTGCGGCGGCTGGGACGGCGGCTGCATGGCGAAGAGGTGGCGGTCGCGCTACCGTGGGTGTACGCAGTGCTGGCAGCCCCGGTTATTTTCCCCTGGTGGACCTTCGAGACGATGGTAGTGTTCGTTTTGCTGCTGGCGTTGACATGGCTGCTGGAAGGCCGTGACAACCAGTCGGCGGCGTTGACCGCGCTGGGTACACTGACCAAGTACACGCCCATTCTGATTCTGCCCGCCGTCTGGCGCTTCTATGATCGACGGCGCGCAATCCAATACACGGTGATAACGCTGGTGCTAATCGCGCTGGTCCTGGGTCCGCTGGTGGCCTGGGGCGGGCGGATGGCGATGGCGTCGCTGTTGTCCCAGTTCAACAAGGCCTCCTACCAAAGTGTGTGGGCGCTGCTCGACGGCAACATGCGTACCGGCAGTTTCACTGGGCCAGACACACGCTTTGACGCCGACAACGCTTTCAAACCCTATGGCAACGAACCAGCAATCCCGTCTTGGCTGCGTATTCTGCCCTTTGCCGGGCTGGGCCTGTTTGTCTTCGCCCGGCCCCTGCGTCAGGATGACCAGGGGGTAGTCGCTTTTTTCAGTATCACGGTGGCGATATTCTTCCTTTGGGCACACGGCTGGAGTCCGCAGTGGATTCTCACCCTGTCCCCATTGATCCTGTTGAACTTCCCCACCCGTGACGGGGTATTGGTCTGTGTGGTGTTGGGGTTGCTGTCCTTCGTCGAATACCCGGTGCTGTTCATGCGCACTGGCGACTCCGGCGGCGAAATAAGCGGGCCACTGGTGCTGCCGTACCTCTTCACGGTGTTGACGCGCACCGCGCTGCTGGGTGGCGTTGTCGTTGCGCTTTACCAGCGCCTGACACGCGATCTGGCCTCGGCTGCGGAAGACACCCAAAACACGGAAACTGGAGCCGCCCATGAGACAGTCTGACAAGCGGACCTGGCTGCTACTGGCCGCAATTCTGCTGCTGGCACTGGGTCTGCGCATGATCAATCTCGGCGGGCGGACCCTGTGGTATGACGAGGCGTTCACGGTCCTGTTCGCCGAAAAAGGCTGGGACGCGATGTTGGACGGCACTCTGGACGCTGACGAAGACGCGGCAGCCGAAGAGCACCCGCTTTTGTATTACCAACTGCTGCACTACTGGATGGAGGTGTTCGGCCAATCGCCGGTAGCTGTACGGTTGTTTAGTGCACTGCTGGGCGTGGCGACGGTGGCGCTGGTGTTTGGGCTGGCACGAGCCTGGTTCGATGACCGGACCGCACTCTCTGCTGCTTTAATCACATCAGTTGCGCCCTTCCACGTCCAGTATTCGCAGGAAACGCGCATGTACGCGCTGTTGGCGCTGGTGCTGGTCAGCACAACGTGGGCCTTCACGCGGGCCTGGCAGCGCGGTCATTGGGCGTATTGGGTCACATTCGGGGTGCTGTCCGCAACCAGCATGTATGTGCAGCAGCTCGCGGCCTTCTACCTGCTGGCACTGGGTTTGCTGCCGTTCGTGATACGGGACCGCGCGCGCGCATACCGCACCCTGGCTGCCGGCAGTCTGGCCGTAGTGATTTACCTGCCCTGGCTGGTGCACCTGCCCGACCAGATGCAGAAGCTGCGCAATTTCTGGGTCCAGGAGCCCACCGTGCTGCATTTCTGGCTGGTGCTGCGGTCCTTTATCTCTGTCAACCTCGACTTCGCAGCGGCGTGGTGGGTGCCAACCTTTTTGTTGGCCGCGATCCTGCCCTTTTTCCTGTTCTTCCGCGCCTATCCGGTACTGCGCGGGCGGGATCGCAAGCTGGTCGATGACCGGCAAGCGCTCGGGTGGGCGCTGTGGCTGGCGTTTATGCCAATGGTGTTAATGTGGATCGCTTCGTACCTGTTCCAGCCGTTGTTCTTGCCGCGCGCGCTGCTGCCTTCGGCGGTGGTTTTTTACATGGCGGTGGCGTGGCTCTTCGTGCGCAGCCGGGTGCCCGTGCCGATCGTGGGTGTGTTGGCCGTCGCGTGGAGCGTGGTGATCGTCTTCGGCCTGGTGACTCTCTACACCTGGGACATCTTCCCTACGCCGCCGTTTGATGATGCGCTTGATTATCTGGAGCAGTACGCCAACCCGGACGATGGAGACGCTATCGTGCACGGCAATAAGATTACGGCACTGCCCATGGTTTACTATGACCACGTAAACGACGACATCGACTTGCCGCAGCACTACGTGCGCGATATCCCCGACTCGGGATCGGATACACTGGCGCGATCCACCCAGGAAGTGCTGGGCTTGTTAGCGGAAAAAGACATAGCCATTGCGGTTGGGGATGCGCCGCGCGTCTGGTACATCACGTTCAAGCAGCTTGAGGATGAAATGGTTGAGCTGGTTGAGGATGATCCCGACAACGCACAGTACGACTCGCTGACTTGGTTGCGGGATCATTACCACACGGAGCAGGTTAAGCGTTTTGAGGACCTGAACGTATACCTGTTCACTGACCGGGTAGAACCAGTGGACGCGAGCACTGTAGATGAGTAGGGTGCAGATGACGAGTTCAAAACGGCTGATATTGTTAGGGGCGTTCGTTGTGTTGGCCGCCCTGGTCGTGGTCACCACCGTAGCCACCCACAACGTCCTGACCGAACCGCATCCCGGCCACAACGATTTCATGTCGCGGTGGGAAGGAGCGCGCTCCTTCTGGCGCAACGGTCTCAATCCCTACGGGGACGAAGCCAGCTTGAACATCCAGGAGCGCATCTATGGGCGCGCGTCGACGGATGACGAAGACCCCGGCTATTTTGCCTACCCGTTCTATACCGTATTCCTGGTGTGGCCGGTGGTTTATACTACCTATGCCTGGGCTTCCGCGATCTGGATGGTGGCGCTGGAAGTGTGCCTGATCGCGGCGCTGATTCTGCTGTTGGACCTGCTACGCTGGCAGCCGAAGCCCTGGCTGTTGGTCGTGCTGCTGCTGTGGACGCTGCTGAACTACTATGCCGGGCGCGGCCTGATCCTGGGCCAGCCCGGAATCATCGTCTATGCGCTACAAGCGCTGGCGCTGTGGGCGTTGGCCAAAAACCGGGAATGGCTGGCTGGGAGTGCATTAGCCCTCTCGACCATCAAACCGCAGATGGGATTTCTGCTGGTGCCGCTGCTGCTGCTGTGGAGCGCACGGGTCCAGCGCTGGCCGTTCGTAGGTGCGTTTGTGGGAACCTGGGGCGGCCTGATGCTGCTGTCCTTTGCGCTCGAACCCACCTGGTTCGGCGATTGGATCGAGCAGGTGCAACGCTATCCGTCCTACACCGAGATTGGCGCGCCGGTGTGGGACGTGACGCAGCACTATCTGGGCCTGGGCGTGGTCGGCGAGTGGACCGTCAACCTGGCGCTGTATGCGCTGATGCTGTGGGCGTGGTATGGTGTCCTCGTCCGCCAGCAACACGAACGCCTGGTGTGGACGGTCGTACTGACGCTGACGATCACACATATGTCGGCGGTGCGCACCGCCACACCGCACTACGTTGTGTTCACCATTCCGCTGTTGTTCTACCTTCGCTGGCTGGCACAGCGTCGTCGGGGCCACCTGTGGATCATGGTGATTTTGCTGGTGCTCCTGGTGCTGCCCTGGGCGCACTTTTTGGTGACTGTCGAAGGCGAATTCGAACACCCCACGCTGTACCTGCCAGTGCCATTCACGCTGTTGCCGCTGTTGTGGTTCACACGCCAACAGTGGTGGGACAAACCGTTTTTCTCGCTGCCAACTCCTGCTGAGGTCAGGGAGGGATCATATGCCGCCCAATCATCCACACGCTAACTCGTTAGATCTCTCGCTCGTTATTCCGGCGTATAACGAAGTCGACAGCCTGGCCATTCTGCACGACAAGATCACGGCGGTGCTTGAGAAGCTAAGCGTGCGCTGGGAAGTGATCTACATCGACGATGGCAGCACGGATGGCACGCTGGATGTGCTGCACACGCTGCGTGCTGAAGACCAGCACGTCGTGGTGGCTGCCCAGCGGCGCAACTTCGGCAAAAGCCTGGCGCTGACGGTCGGATTTGCGCTGGCGCAAGGCAAGCAGTTGATCACAATGGACGCTGATCTACAGGATGAACCCGCCGAAATTCCGCGCCTGATCGCCAAGCTGGACGAGGGCTATGACGTGGTCGTGGGTTGGAAGAAGCATCGTCAGGACCCGCTCTCCAAAACAATCCCCTCGAAGATCGCCAACTCGACCACCGCCTGGGCCACAGGCCTACGCATCCACGATATGAACAGCGGCCTCAAGGCGTACAGGGCCGAATGTGTGCGCCGCATCCAGGTCTACGGCGATCTCCACCGCTACATTCCCGTGATCGCGCATTACAACGGCTTCCGCGTGACAGAAATCCCGGTCCAACACCATCCGCGCCAGTACGGTAGCTCGAAGTACGGTCCTGGACGGCTGCTGCGGGGCGGGTTTGATTTGCTGACCGTCGTGTTCCTGCACAACTATCGCTACCGCCCGCTGCATCTGTTTGGCGGCACTGGCTTTGTGCTGGCCTTCACCGGTTTCCTGATCAACCTTTACCTCACATTTGAATGGTTCCGAGGAAACCGCCCCCTCAGCGAGCGCCCCTTGCTGACCCTAGGCGTGCTGTTGATGGTGGTGGGATTCCAGTTGTTGACCATGGGCCTGCTGGCCGAACTGCTGGTGTCCTATATTCAGCGCAACGAAGATCCCTTGCGCACCACAGCAACCGTGTGGGCCAAGCAAACCGCCGCAGCACAAACGCAGATAGAACAACACCCAGGAAAAACAGCGCAATGACAACACAGCGTGATTTATCCAACAAG
>JAADYV010000252.1 GCA_010092855.1 Chloroflexota bacterium
CGTCACTGCCGGTATCGCCTTCATCCGGCGGCGGATCATCGGCTTCCTCGGTTGGGGTACCGTCCTGCTGGTTGGGGAAAGCCTGCGCGCTGCCGGACCAGCTAATGACGGCCAGCGCCACCAGCAACAAGCCCGCCATCAGCCAGAGTAGTCTTTGTTTGGTCATTATTTGCTCCGTGAATTCGATTGGTTAGTGTAGTGGTTGCTGTTCATGCAGGCGGGCGGCAGGAGCCACCGGGCCCATGTGCCGTCCGCCACATTGATTTCGTGTTCTACTACGACGTTCTGCGCCACGACCCTGCATTGTATCGCGGTCGGGGCTATCGCGCACACGAACTGCGTGCCGACGTTATGCCGCTATTCCTCTACGGCTGCCGGTGGGGGCGCTTGCACGCCAGGGAACATCTCGGCCAGCGTGGTCTCCTCATTCAGCACCAGGCGCACGATCTCGCGGAGAGCGCTTACCGGCACCGCACCACGCAGTTCATTGCCATCGGGGAACATCAAGCGCCGGTACGGGTCCTGGCCCTCGGCCATCAGCACGGAAGGCGTCCCCGTCAGCCCCTGGGTGACAAAGCGCTCGCGGGTTTGATCCAGGCGATCCGTGTAGCGTCCAGATTCGATACACTCGTTCATCGCGTCTACATCCAGCCCCAGGTCGGGCTGGCTGATGATGCTCTGGATTCCGTCGGCAGAAAAGGCCACGCTCTGGCCCTGCTCGGTGGACGCCTGGAACAAGGCTTTATAGGTGGAATAGCCCCGTCCCTGTTCCGTCGCGCAGTAAGTCGCGTGGGAAGAGAGCAACTCGCCTTCGGAACCGTATAGAATCATGATGTCGAGTTCCAGCCGCAGATTGCCCGGCTCGACTTCCAGCGCGATCAGGCGTTCGATGTCGTAGCTGTAGTTCGTGCAGTGGCCGCACAAGAAGCTGAAATACTCGACCATCGCCAGCGGCGCATCTGGTTCACCGTACACCAGCCCGTCACCCGCCGCCAGGCTGGACTGCCACGCCGCGTCAATGGCCGCTACGTCCGGGGTGGGAATGTCAACGACCAGCGTATCGAGCACCGCGTCAAAGACCGGGATGTCGTCCGGCAGCCCGCTGGCGACAATGAAAAACGCCCCGCCGTGATCGCTATACAGCAGCAAGATCGGCTTCTGGACAGTGTCGCTCTCTGGTCCGTCGATGATGCCATAGGCCCCCTCCAACTCACCGGCGCTGTATGGTTCTGGCTCGACGCCAAGCTGCTCTTGCAGCACGCTGGCCGGGGTCGCACCGGCCCCCAGGTAGTTGACGTTGGTAAATCCGATGAACACGTCATTGACGTATTGTTCCTCGACATCCGGCGGCAGCAGCACCAGGTTGAAGCTGGAACTGGGAAACGCCTGCCAGCCGGGGGGCAGCATCAGCGTCACGCCGAATTCATCCCAAACATACTCGGTGGGCTGCGTCGCTGTTTCGTCCGCATCAGCCGGATCAGTAGCGTCAGCGGCGGCGTCAGTTGCATCACCTGCCGGGTTTTCGCTGGTTGGGGTGGGGGTTGGCGTGTCTTGCCGGTTGGGGAAAGCGTAGGCGCTGCCGGACAGTCCGAGGACGGCCAGCGCGACGAGCAAACTGCCCGCCATCAGCCAGAATAGTCGTTGTTTGGTCATCATTTGCTCCGTGATTGCGTTTCAGTATTGGATCGCTGCGGCGGCAAGAGACAAGTGGCGAATATGCACACCCGCCGGGTGCATTGTTGCCGCCCGGCCAGCACCACAGCCCGATTATAACGGCAGCCCGGCCTCGCCGCACGATTTACTTCGTTTGGAGTTGCCCGCAATTACGCGAACCCGCCGCATCTGGTATACTAGCGGGGCATTCAAACGAGGGGAAACCACAAAGTTGGCACTATGACCATTTCGGCGATACTTTTCGACACAGATGGTGTGCTCTATCACCGGCCCCGCGCCGACCGGCATCTGGCCAGCTTTCTGGAGCAGCACGGCCTGACGCTGCGTCACCACAAGGTCCTGGACCGCGCGCTGCGAGCGGCCCGCTTTGATGTCCGGTTGGGGCGCATCACGCGCGAAATGTTCTACGATGCGGTGCTGCGCGTGCACGGCCTGGAAGACGAAACATTGTTCCCGGTGGGGCGCGATATGCTGGTGCAGGATGCCGCCGATATCGAGCTGTTCCCCGGCGTGCGCGAAACGCTCGAAGCGCTGTACGAAAGCGGACTCAAGCTGGCGGCCATTGCCGATTCGGCGCATCCCGCGCGCGATATCACCGGGTGGCTGGCGGGCCAGGGAGTATCGTTGGGGTTGTGGGCCACCTTTGCCATTTCGTGCGAAGTGGGCCAGCTCAAGTCGGATGGGGCGCTGTTTGACGCAGCGATTGACAAGATGGGCGCAGACCGGGACCAGGTCGCTTATGTGGGACACACCTCGGACGAACTGGCGCGCGCGGCGGAACTCGGCTTGACGGACGTCGCGTTTATGCCCGACGATCCCGCCGTCGAGACGATGTATACCGTGTCATCGTTTTACGGCTTGCAGGACCTGTTCCTGGATTAAACTGGCCGATTAGAAAACGGGCGTAAGCCCCACAACCCCACCGGTGCCCTACGATTGAACACTGGCATTGGATATCATGTCCGCCTGGCGTTATGCTTGAGTGCCGGGCGGATAATTTTGTGAACAAGCAGGTGCATTACATGAGCAACATCGTGAAACGCTGGTTATTAAGCGCTGTCCCGCACCGGGTAGCGGGTGGTCGGGTGATGGGTTGGCTGGTGGTACTGATCGCGGTCGTGGGGAGCGGAGTATTGCCGCCGGATCGTTGGGGCAGCGCGCACGCCCAGGGGCCGGAAGGTACGCGCGCGGTCGTGCAGAGCTGGTTGCTGGAGGAACTGGGCCAGCCAGGATTGGTGCTGGTGTCGTATGAATATGAAGGGACGACCTGGCCGGACGCCGGGCTGGGCTGCCCTGTTGAGGGCGAGAGTTATTCGCCGGGCGAGGTGCCAGGCTATCGCTGGACCTTCGAATTTGGCAACCGGGTCAGCTATGACGTGCACAGCAACCTGGACGGTTCTCGCGTCGCGTTGTGCAGCGCGATTAACGTCGGCGAGGATGTGCGCCTGAGCAACTACCGCAACACCCAGTTCAGCGTCCTGGTGCCGGTGTGGTGGTTGATCTTCCCCAACGACACACAGTCGGAGGTCGTCTTTGGCGCGCAGCAGAACATGCTGTGTGACCAGCCGGGGATGCGTGTGAGCGTGCTGGGGCAGGTGGCCGTTGGCGTCACCGCCGACCAGTTGATCAGCCAGACCCTGGAACGCCTGGGGACGCAAGACACCATGAGCGAGCGCCAGACGGTGGGATCGTTCGGGCGCACGACGGTCATCGAGACAGCCTGCCAGGACACCACGCGCGTGTGGCGCATCACGGCCTTTGTCCAGTATGGCACCGCCTACCGCATCGAACAGTGGGCCCCTGGCGGTGAATACGAGTCCGAGTGGCGCGAGCGATTTGTCGAGATGGTCGAAGCATTTGGTCCGCCGGACAATGTGCTGGTGCAGGCCAACGCGGGCAACGGCGACACGGCTCCCGCCCCCGACGACGACACAACCCCGACCGTAGACGCGGCAGAACTGAACCCGCTGCCGCTGGCGTATATTTTTGTGGGCGACCTGTTTTTCGGGCCGCTCAACAGCGTGCCGGGCACCAGCTTCACCAACGTGCCGTCGGCCACACGCCGCTTCCTGAGCTTTTCACCGGATGGCCTGTTCCTGGCGCTGAACAACACCACCACCGGTCAACTGCGCGGCCTGAACGTGGTCGAAAACCGCTCGCCGCGCACGCTGGCCCGTGAAGTCAGTCCTGCATTTCCCCCGGCGTGGAGTCCCGATGGGCGCGAGATCGCTTACGTAGTTGATGCGGGCGTCACCGTCGGCGAAGGCGCGACCCGGATGGATGTGCGCGCCGTCTCGCGCAACGGCGGCGAGTCGCGGCTGGTGACCACTTTCGCCTACCGCGCCGATTGTACCTCCGATCCGCGCGATCCTGCCGACATCCCCTACTTCGCCGAAGCCGGGCCGGGCGGCCAGGACAACGTGCTGGTGTGGCTGGCCGACGACAAGTTCCTGGTATCGACCGCGTGCAGCAGCGGAGTCGGCTTGCTGGACCCGGCGGACGGCAGCCTGACGATGTTGGGCGCGGACCTGCGCGGTGGCGTGGCCTCGTCCGACCGGGGGCGCTTCCTCTCGCATACCGACAACGGGCTGGCGCTGCTCAATTTCGAGACGTGGCAGCGCACCAACTTGAACGTGGGTCCGGACGTGCGGCAAGTGGCCTGGAGCACGGACGAGCAAAGCGTGTATTACACTACTGAAGCCCTGCTGGACAGCGTGACGCTGGACGACCCGGTTGACCAGGCGCGCGGCGAGAACTTCTTTGGCTTCTGGCCGGTGACGGTTGGGGAATACAACGTCACCCTGCTGCAAGTAAACCTGGAAACCAACCAGCGCAATGTGCTTTGGGGCGGCACCGGGCGCGGCATTGGCCACCTCGCCCCGGCTCCAGACGGCAGCGGCGTGCTGTTCAGCCTGATCCCCAGCAGCGTCCCAATCAAAGAGATTTTCCAGGCCGGCGGTGACCCGGCAGGCGAGCGCGAAGCATGGCCGGAACCGGCGTTGTACTGGCTGCCGGACGGCGGCGTCACGCCCCGCCTGCTGTTGTATGCCGGGCAGCCGGTTTTCGCGCCGGTGTCGGTTGGGAATGTGGGCTGAGCCGGAAATGTGCTATTCCATACAGCAGCTATAGCATCCGCCGCATGACCACGCGGGTGGTTGCGTCCAAGCCGCCCGCGATTTCTTCTGCTATGATGACGCGTTGTCCCGGCGACCACTCCCCCTCCGGCACGATCTCGAAGCCCAGCCGCGCGTAGTACGGGGCATTCCAGGGGATGTCGCGTTCGGTGGTCAGCGTCACGGCAGGATAGCCCGCCTCCCGTGCCCAGTCACACACCTGCTCGATCAACGCCCGCCCGATTCCGCGCCGCCCATATTCGGGGTGCACGTCCACTTCGTCCAGGTGTGCGCCGCCGTCCACCACCGACGCCGCCGCAAACCCCACCGGACGACCGCCAGCAGAAGGGTCGGCATCCGCCGCCACCCACAACCGTCCGGCAGCGAGATAAGCGCGGTGTTCCTCCACCGGAATCGCGTCGGCCAGCAGGTCCTGAAAGCGCTCAATGGATGCAAACAACGTCGCCGCTGCCCGCTCGATGTCTGGCAGATGGGGCAGGTCTTCGTCGTGTGCCGGGCGAATGGTGATCATGTGTGGCTCCTGTGGGAAGAATCAACGAATCGTCACC
>JAADYV010000253.1 GCA_010092855.1 Chloroflexota bacterium
AAGGTAGGCGTTTTTTGCGCCTGCCTCGGCCATCATATTCGGCAGCACAGCGCGCTCATCCAGCGACAGCGCGGCCAGCGTATCGCCCGCAAACTCCACTGCGCAATACAGTGCCCCATCGGACCCCAGCATGTTGAGAATCGCCAGGCTGATGTCCTTCGCGGTAACGCCCAACGGGGGCCGCCCATCGAGCGTGATGCGGACGGTTTCCGGCACCCGTAACCACAGCATCCCGGTGGCCCACAACGCCGCCATTTCCGTTCGTCCCACCCCGGCCCCAAACGCGCCCAACCACCCCGCGTGGGTGCTGTGGCTGTCCGCGCCCAGCACCGTTTCGCCGGGCAGGACCAGCCCCTCCTCGCTGATCACCTGGTGGCAGATGCCGCGCCCGACCTCAAAAAAGTGGGCGATGTTCTGCACCGCGACCCATTCACGGATCGCGGCGTGATTCTGGGCATGGCGCGTGGTCGGGGCGGGCACCGCGTGATCAAGCGTGATCGCCACACGCTCCGGATGCCTGATCCGGCTGGCCCCGATGGTTTCGAAGATGTGCCGGATCGCCGCCGAGTTGTCATGGCTGAAGACCAGGTCCGGCACGACGTCCAGGATATCGCCTGCGCGCGCATCGGACACTGCTGCCGCACGCGCCAGCGCTTTTTCGGCAAACGTGCGACCACTACTCATTGCACACATTGTGTGGCAGCCTCCATCAACAGGCCGTCGATTTGCGACAGCGTCAGGGGGGTGGTGTCCGCCTGCTGCTTGATACTGGCCGTGACGGTCTTGAGGGTGGGGATATCGAGTTCCAGCCCAAGCTGGAGCGCCCGCGCCTGGACTGCATTCCAACCGGTCAGCCGATGGCCAATCGACACCTGCCGTTCCAGGCCAAAATCCTGGGGTTGGATGACTTCGTAGGTGGACGGGTCAGCCAGAACTGCCTTAGCATGGATACCGGCCTTGTGGATAAACGCGCTGGTGCCCGTGATGTAGTTGCGAAACGGAATCTCGATGTCGCACAGGTCCGCAATCAGGCGATCAACTTGGGGCAGCAGTGCCAGGCGGTACTTGGTGACGTAGGCTTTGTCGAGCGTGTAAAGCCGCGCGATCAGGCCGCCCAGCGGGGTGATGCCGTTGCGCTCGCCAATGCCCAACACCGTCGTGTCGATATGGGTCGCGCCTGCCTCAAGCGCCGCGGTAGCATTGGCGATAGCGCAGCCGCTGTCGTCGTGCCCATGAAACTCAACGTCCACCCCGGTCAGCCGCACCAGTTGCGACACCATCCCATACACCTGCTGTGGCAGAGCCACCCCGACTGTATCCGCCACGCCGAACCGGTCGACCAGGTTCAGTTCGGCAATGCCCAGGTACACGCGCAGCACATCGGCTTCGCGGCTGCGGAACGTATCTTCGGTGCTAAAGCGCAGGATGATGTCCGGAGCCTGTTCCCGCACAAACCCCAACACGTCCGCCGCCAGGTCGATGATCTGGCGGATGTCGCGGCCATGACTGTGCTGCATGAGTTGGGGCGAGGTGCCGATCACGATGTCCAGCCCGTGCACGCCGGTTTCCAGGGCACGCTGCACATCATCCCGCAGGCAGCGGATGTGCGTCAGGATGCGCGCATTCAACCCCGCGCCGACCACCGCGCGGATATCCGCCGTGCTCTGCGGCGATGCACACGGTGAGGTCATTTCGAGCATTTCGATGCCAAAGTCATCCAAAAGGCCCGCGATCTCGAGCTTCTGCGCGGTTGTGAACGTCGCCGTGCTGAACTGCTCGCCTTCGCGCAGTGTGCTGTCGATGATGTGATACCGGTCAAATGCCATTGTTCAGAACCTCCTCCACAGTGGACACCACCTGCCACAAATCCTCGTCTGTGATCACCAACGGCGGCAGCAGCCGCAGCACCGTGCGCCCGGCAGACAGCGCCAGCACACCGTGTGCCTGAAGTGCGCGCAGCGCCGGGGCAACCTTGCCGCGCAGTTCGATACCGATCATGAAACCGCGTCCGCGCACGTCGCGCACCGTCTCCGACGAGAGGTGTGCGCGGAAATGGGCCAGCGCCTCGGCCCCTCGCGTTCTCGCGCGTTCCACCAGGTGGGTGGTTTGCAGCGTATCCAGCACGGCCAGCGCCGCTGCACAGGCCAGCGGATTGCCGCCGAAGGTGCTGCCGTGTGTACCCGGCACGAATTCGCCCGCCCGTTCACCCAGCAGCACCGCCCCCATTGCTAGACCTCCGGCGATGCTTTTGGCCAGGCATAGCACATCGGGTTGAATGCCCTCTGGCTGGTGCGCGAACAGCGATCCCGTGCGCCCGAAGCCGGTTTGAATCTCATCCACGATCAGCAGCGCTCCGTTGGCGCGGCACGCTTCCTGGACCGCGCGGAGATATCCCTCTTCTGCGGGATGCACGCCGCCCTCGCCCTGTACCACTTCGACCAGCACGGCAGCGGTCGTGTCGTCCAGCGCTGCCACCAGCCGGTCGATGTTGTTGAAGGGCACGTGGCTCACAGCGGGCAGCAGCGGTTCGAATGGCGCGCGGTAGTGGCTGTTCCAGGTGGCGCTGAGCGCGCCCAGTGTTCGCCCGTGAAAGCCGCGTTTCGTGGCGACAATGCCGGGCCGTCCGGTCGCCAGCCGCGCTGCTTTCAGCGCCCCTTCGACCGCTTCCGCACCGCTGTTGCACAGGAACACGCGCGGCATGTTGGCTGCCGCGCACAGTGCAGCCTGATACTGTGCGCGTACTGGATTATGGAACAGCTCCGGGCAGGTGATCAGCGTCCCGGCCTGCTGCTGGACCGCTGCCACAACCGCGGGATGGGCGTGGCCCAGGTTCGCCGCGCCGTGCCCGCTGACACAGTCGATGTAGCTGCGGCCAGCCGCGTCCTCCATCCGCGCGCCCTGCCCGCGCACGATCTGCACGTCACGTTTCACATATGCGCCGCTGGAATGTGTGTCTTCCAATCGTGATAATTCCAGTGTCGTGTTAAGCATGGGGCATCTCCATCTCGGCGACCGGGCACACAATGTGCGTGCCGCCACCCGCTAATGCAGCATCCAGCGGATCGTCACCGCCAGCCGCCGCCACAATCATGCGCAGTACACGGGCGTGTTGGGCCGCGAGCAGCTTTTTCTTCATGCGGCCCTGTGCCAGCGGTTCGTAGTGCGCGATATCGTCCAGCGAGAAGCCGCGCACCACTGACTGCGGATCGTTCACATCGCGCAGCAGTCCGGGGACGTTGCTGAGGACGACCAGCATGTCCGCACCCAACTGCGCGGCAATCATGGCGGCAGCGAGATCACCGTCTACGTTGAGTCGCTCGTATTCCTCGCCCACTGCGACAGGGGCAATGACCGGAATCGCGCTCCTGTTCAGCAGTGTCCACAGCAACGCAGCATCGACGCCGGTCAGCGTTCCTG
>JAADYV010000254.1 GCA_010092855.1 Chloroflexota bacterium
CGCAGCTTGTGCGAGGCGTTCATCAAAAAGCGCGACTTGAGCCGGTTAGCCTGGTTTGCCTGGAGCATGGCGTCGGCCAGTTCGCGGTTGGCGTTCTCCAATGCCGCGAAGACTTCGGCGTTATGGATCGAAACCGCGATCTCGTTGGCCAGGCTTTCCAGCACCGCGATATCGTCGCGGGCGAAAGCGTCGCGGTGTTCGGCTTCCAGGTTGAGCACGCCGATCACCCGCCCACCAAATTGCAGCGGGATGGCCAGCTCGCAGCGCGTGGCAGGATATTCGGGCAGCGGCTGGTAGCGCGGGTCCTCGCGCACGTCGGGCACGTAAAGCGTTTGGGCGTGACGCGCGGACCAGGCGACCACGCTGCTGGCGTCTTCGCGGATACTGAGCGGCGGCAGTGCTTCCAACCCGCTGTCGCTGCCCAGCGTGATCAGGCCGTCGGCACTCACACGCAGCACGGCCACCCGGTAGACCTGAAATCGCTCGCGGATCAGGCGCACAACCTGCTGGATTAACTCCTTCGGGTCGAGCAAGGTGGCAATCTTGCTGGAGACTTCGGCGGCGACTTCAAGCTGCATGGCCTTGCGCGAAAGCTCGCGCGCACGCTGGTCGACGATGGCTTCCATCTCGTGGGCATAGGCGTCGATCTGCCGCTGGCTTTCTTGCAGCCGCGCGATCATCTCGTTGAAGGCGTGACCAAGCTGCAACATTTCGCGGTCGGTGTTGGGGGGCAGCCGGATGTGGTAGCGGTAATCGCCGCCACCAACGGCCTCGGCCCCTTGCGTCAGAATATCTACCGGAGCCACCACCGTGTTCAGGATGCGGCTGATCAGCGTTTCACCAATGATGACGTTCAGCGCCAGCACCAACGCCGCCAGCGCCAGCAGGCGCACCACCGGCGGCAGGAATTCGCGCAGCGGAGTTTCGGTCACGACATAGAGCGGCCCGGTCACCCGTTCGGCGCGGCCCACCACCCAGCGCCCCTCCAAACCCTGATATACGCGGTAATCGGGCCGGTCGTCGCGGGCGACGGTAAAGCTGGGGAAATCGGCAGGATCGGCATCCGCGTCGATGTCCACCGCAGCATCATCGGCCAGCAACAGCACTCCACTGTCATCCATCAGGAACAGGTAGCCCCGGTCGCCCATCTTCGTACTGACCACCGCCCCCCACAGCCCCGTCGGGTCGAGTTCCGCCACGACGACTCCCGTCCCGTCTCGCACGGCCAACCCCAGTGCATCGGGCGCATCGGGTAGCGAGCCGAGATACACGTCGCCGCGCAATGATACCAGCCACGCCGCCGAGGCCAGCCAGTTCGGGACCGCCCCGTCACGCGCTGGTACGCGCTCAACTTCGAACCCGTCCGCACCCACGCGGCTGATGGCGCGCAGGCCCGGTTCGGATTGCAGCAGCACCTCCATCTCTGGCCCGGTCTTGGCGGCGATCAGGGCGGATTGCAGGCTGTCCAGCCGTTGGGTGATGGCCGCGTGCGCCTGGTCGGCGGTGGTTTCGTGCAGCCGGGTGACGTTGTGCCGCTGGTCGACGAACGTGATCAGCACGGCTCCGACGAGGACCACGCCCGCCAACAGGTTCATGCCCAGGATCATGTGTAAACGCCAGCGGGTGCGCAGGCTGCGGGTGTGTGCCCCGCGTGCGCCGTGTTGCCGCGTCGAATTCGGTGCAGCAGGTGCAGGTAAAGTTTTGTCCAGGCCCATAGGTCATGTCTTCCCAATGCAGTGATATGTGCATTATAGGGTCAGGACGGAGATTGGTGCAACGTGGGTGGATCAATGCCGCAGGTTCTGTTAGAGTCGGTATATAGTTGAGTTAGCCATTCGAAAGGCATAATATGGCACAGGCAAAGAACGGCGATATGGTCCAGGTTCACTACACAGGCCGCTTGGACGATGGACGTGTTTTTGATTCTTCGCAAGGCAGCGACCCGCTGGAATTCACCTTAGGCCAGGGCCAAGTGATTCCCGGTTTTGAGGATGCCGTGCGGGGTATGGAATCGGGCGAAACCAAGACCGTCACCATCCCGGAAGCAGACGCATACGGCCCGCACCGCAACGAACTACTGTTGGACGTGAAGCGCGAAGAGTTTCCGGACGATATGCAGCCCCAGGTCGGAATGCAACTGCAACTAAAGCAGCTCAACGGCGAGTCGTTCCAGGCCATGATCGTGGACGTGGGCGACGAAACCGTCCGCCTGGATGCGAATCATCCGCTGGCCGGACAAGACCTGACCTTCGAGATCAACCTGGTGCAGATCGCGTGAGCAGCGGCAGTAGCAAACCAGGCTACCGGGGGGCGCAGACCATCGCGCCCCTGTTTTTGTTATGACCCGCTTCGCTTTCACTCCCCCGCACCCAACACCCGCACATCCAGCGGCTCGCCTTTGGCTGGATCGCGTTGGAGCGTAATCGCGCCCTCGGCACACTGCCCCTCACACACGCCGCAGCCCAAGCACCGGTCATAGACAATGTGCCCCGTGTCTTCGACCATGATGGCGTCAAACGGGCACGTCTCCGCGCACACACCACACCCGGAACACACTCCGGCGTCGATCTCGGCCACGTAGCCGGACGAGACGATCATGGGCACGCCGTGCTGCTGCATGAATTCGATGCCGCCGCAGCAGCAGCCGCAGCAGTTGCAGATGGCGTACATCCGGTTGAGCATCACGTCCTTGAAGTAAGCGGCGTGCAGGTGGCCGCGCGCGTGTTCGTCACGCAGCAGTTGTAATGCTTCTGCCTGGGTGACACGGCGCGCATCGCGGGGCCGGTGTTCCAGCAGAAAGTCGGTGAAGGGCTGGCCGATCATCATACACACCTGGGTCGGGGTGCAGGGGTTGGCGCGGGCGGCCCGGCACGCACATTCGTACACC
>JAADYV010000255.1 GCA_010092855.1 Chloroflexota bacterium
ACCCGTGGACCTGCGGCCCGAAGACTTTGGCATCGCGTTTGGGTACGCGCCGCAGCCACCCGGCCCCTGGACAACCGCTGAAGGGCTGGAACCGTTTACGCTGCTGCCCGGTCAGGCAGTGGACCTGGCGCTGCATTGGGCGTGGGGCGGTGAGCCGTATGCCATGCTGCGCTTCGGCGTGTACCGGTATGCCTTGCAGCTTGAAGCCTGACAACTTGTTTTGCTCCACACCGGTATGGTAAGCTGAACACAAGTCAAGAAAGTGAGTTCTTATGGCAAAGAAAAAGCGCAAACCGGATAACACGCCGCGCCGCAAACGCTTCAAGCGCGCGCAGCGCCTGGAAGCGGCCAGAAGCTGGCTGCCTACCTACGAGGGCAAAGACATCGTGAAAGGTTACCGGAAACGCTATGGCGTCGATTTTCGGTGTGCATTTACCGAACTTGAGATGCTTGGCGTCGAAATCGACCCGGCTCGCAAAGAACAAACCTTGCGAGATGTGGAACGCCAGGCAGAAATCCGGCGGCAGAAGAAACTTGAACGCGCCGCGGAACTGGAAAGCACATTCGGATGGCCGCAGGATGATCGCTTTGCCATGATCATTGGCTACACCAGCGGTGGCGCGCCCTATGGTATCACCTGGGAAGAATGGGAAGACATCCAGACAGAAGACGATTTCGAGCCGTAACCACCGCATTGTATCCCACAGTTTGAATATCACAGCCGATCATTCAGGTCGGCTGTGTTTTTTCTGATCCAGACCTGATCGGAATTTTACATCCGGGATCGGTGAAAATTACATGCCCAAAACGGTAATCCTCCGCATGTTCATCCCCCTCGCTTTGCTATCCTGAGATTGTCAGATGAGCGGGGTGGCGCAGCCGCAACGAGACCCCACACATCCAGGAGGAGAACAGCGTCTGAGCGCGCGACTCCCACCCCGCACCTGACACATTTGTCAGACGTCCACATGTGGAGGAATTCATCGTGTCGATCAGCCAGACTCTCGAATCGTGGTTTGCCGAAGCGCAAGCTGTCGCGCAAATCGTCGCTCCGATGGCCGCCTTCCTCGGGTTTATTGGATTGGGCCTCATGTATATGGGTTCTTCATGGCCGATTATCGGCCAATGGAAGCAGGATAATCCACGTGCAGCTAATCAAGTTGTCATGGGCCTGCTATTTGTGATTGCCGCCTCGACCGTCGCCAGTCTCATCTCGTTCACCTAGTCCCGCCCGCTCACCCATCCCACGGCAGCGGCAGTCAGTCTGATGGGCTGGCTGCTGTTGCTCAGGGGACAAGGAAGACATGGATGGCAGCCGATCTCAAATCACACGTACTCCGCCGCGACGAGAAAGGATTCATGGGCATCCCCTTCAAACGCCTGCTGCTGGGCGGTGTCAGCGGCGGCATGACGCTTATTCTCGCCCGCTTTGCGGTGGGCAATTTCGCCTTTCTCATAGCCGCCCTTACGTTCATCCTGGCGCTAACCCTGACGGGTCCGCGCGGCGGTCTGCCCCTGTGGCAGCGCCTGCTGTACCGGATGCGCGGCAGCCTGATGCTGGCCGCCGAACGCAAACCTAAAAGTCTCGCCGGTCGGCTGGGTACCACATTCGACATGCCCACCGGCCTCGTGGCGCTTGACGCCGAAACCGTCTTTGCGCCGCCGGAAGATGAAGTCGAAGCCGATATGACCGAGTGGATCACCTTCGCCCGCGCCGAGGAAGCCGACCACGACAGCGGGCTGGTATTTGTCGATACGCCTATGGCGCAACCCCTGGAAGGAAATCATTGATGGCCGACAAAGATATACCGGTGCGCACGTTCCTGATCGAACCCTTCGACATCATGCTGCACGCCACCGAAGAGGGTGTCCAGGCATTGCAGGCGCGCTTTGCCACCTGGCTACGCACGCTGCCCGGCCCCGCGCGTTTCTTCTGCTGGCAGACACCCGCCAGTCTGGACGAGAAGATCGCCCAGGTCAGCCGCGCCGCCCGCGAAACGGATGACGAGCGCCGCGCTGCCCTGCTGATGGAATACCGCCGCCACTACGAACTGCTGGAAGCCGAAGCCGACTACCAGCGCACACTGTGCGGCATGGCGTTGTGGTCGGATGAAACCCCACGCGCCCTGGCAGGTGGCATGGGGTCCGCCTTCGACACGCCGGTCTTTGAAGCGCCGCTGCCGCCACTCTTCGAGGGACGGTATGACCTGCGTGAATCATCGCTCTGGCACCTGGCTCCGGTCGGGCGTCCGGGTGGTCGCCCCCTGGTCGCCATCCTGACCAGCTACGAGTTCCTGCCTGCGGCGTGGAACTTCTTCCGCCCTCTCGCCTCTGTCTTGCGTCTGAACATTCCGCTTGCGCTGGTCGTGGACATCCCCAAAACCTTCGAGCGCAACGCGGCGGTCGATGCGGTAGAAAACATCATTGCCGCGTACCAGGTGCATCTTGCCAGTGTAACCGGTGAGGACAGCCGCTCGGTCACGCGCGTCAACGACTGCCGCCGCACCTTGCAGGAGATCAACGCCGGGGACGCACTGCACCAGGTGCAGATCAGTATCGC
>JAADYV010000256.1 GCA_010092855.1 Chloroflexota bacterium
CGATCAGGTCGTCCACGCGGCCCCGGATGGTCCAGTAGCCCAGTCCGGTTTCGCGTTCCATCTGCTTGACATTGCCCCGGCACGCGACGAAGATTTCCAGAAAGCGCAGGTCATCGTCCGGGAGGTCGCAGAAGGTGCAGCCGGTATAGCGGCCACGCACGACGGTCTCGCAAGCTGTGCAGCTTAGTTCGGTGACGATCATGTCACTCCCGCAGGACGGGCAGTGAGTCAGAATGCGACGCATAGGTCCCTCCATGCTTTACAGCATACCAGGGTTTTTTGGATGTTGTCAAGCACAAAACCAAAACATTTTAGGCGTGCACCAAAATATTTGGTATATATTCCAAAATTGAGTTGGCGGGGCAGTGGAGCGTTCTGCGTTCAACCCGCCATATGATCCCCAAACGCGCTAATATCTTCACTGGTGATGTGAAAAATACGCGCATCTTGCAGCGTGGGGATGTTGTAGCACATCGCCGCCTGTGGCTCAATCCGCTTCGCTACTGCAAGCGCACAGGCTACATAGGACAAGCAGTCGCTTTAGCAGACTTGATTTCCTTCTAGCCGCAGCGTTTTGAACCTGCGGCGCTTGGGATGCGCTGTCCCTGTTGGCCTGCTGACCCGCTGATCGCAAAAACCTGACTCGCTGACCGCTGACCGGCTGACTGCTATCACAAAAAGGAGCACCTATGATCTCCCGATTCCTGTCTCAATTTCGTCTGCTGCTCGCTCTAACGTTGACACTGGCCGTGATCTTGACCGGCACGCTGCCCCTCGCCGCGCAGGGCGACGATCCGCCAGACCGTGCGCCCAACCGCCTGATCACCGAATCCAGCCCCTACCTGCTCCAGCACGCCTACAACCCGGTGGACTGGTATCCCTGGGGCGAAGAAGCCTTCGCCGCCGCGCAGGAGCAGAACAAGCCCATCTTCCTGTCGATTGGTTACTCGTCCTGCCACTGGTGTCACGTCATGCGCGAGGAGTCGTTTGAGGACGAGGAAGTCGCCGCGCTGATGAACGAAACGTTTATCTCGATCAAAGTGGACCGCGAAGAACGCCCCGACATCGACGCCGTGTACATGAACGTCGCGCTGATGCTCAATGGGTCCGGCGGCTGGCCGCTGACGATCCTGTTGACGCCGGACGGCGACCCGTTTTTCGCCGGGACCTACCTGCCGCGCACCTCGCGTTTCGAGCGCGTTGGCATGATCGAGCTGATCGGGGAAGTGCAGACCGTGTGGAACTCCGAGCCGGAGCGGATCACGTCCTTTGGTGCCGACGTGAGCAGCGCGGTGCAAGATGTGTCGTATGACCAGCCGGGCGCGGCGCTGGGCGAGGCGGCGCTGGATGATACGTATGGCCAACTGCTGGCCGAGTTCGATCCCGTGATGGGCGGCTTCGGAACCGCGCCCAAGTTCCCCAGCCCGCATAACCTGTTGTTCCTGCTGCGCTATTGGGATCGCAGCGGGGCGGAGGAGGCGCTGGTGATGGTCGAGACGACGCTGACGCAGATGCGGCTGGGTGGGCTGTACGACCAGGTTGGGCACGGTTTCCACCGTTACAGCGTCGATGCAGCGTGGGCGGTCCCGCACTTCGAGAAGATGCTGTACGACCAGGCGCTGCTGTCGATGGCCTACACCGAAGCTTATCTCGCCACCGGGGACCCGTTCTATGCCCGGACCGCGCGCGAAACGCTGGACTTTGTGCTGGCCGAGATGACCGGGCCGGAGGGCGGCTTCTATTCCGCGTTTGACGCCGACAGCGAGGGCGAAGAGGGCCGGTTCTACCTGTGGACGGAAGACGAGGTGCGCGCCGTGCTGCCGCCGGACGATGCAGAGTTTGTGATCAGCACCTTCAACCTGGCCGAAGAAGGCAACTTCCGCGATCCGGTCACGCGCGAGTACACCGGGGCCAACATCCCCTACCTGGTCACGCCACTGGACGACGAGGATGCCGCGCGTTGGGAGGCCATTCGCCCCGTGCTGTACGCGGCCCGTGCGGAACGGGTGCCGCCCGCGCTGGACGACAAAGTGCTCACGGATTGGAACGGGCTGATGATCGCGGCGCTGGCCCAGGCCGCGCGCGCCTACGATGAACCGGCCTATGCGGAAGCGGCGGTCCGGGGGGCGGATTTCTTGCTGGCGACGATGGTGGATGACGATGGCCGCCTGCTGCACCGCTACCGCAACGGCGAAGCGGGCATTATGGGTACGCTGGACGATTATGCCTTCCTGATCTGGGGGCTGCTGGAGCTGTACGAAACCACGTTTGACGTGCGCTACCTGGAGGCCGCGCTTGAATTGCAGGACGTGCAGTTGGCCTACTTCTGGGATGATGACAACGGCGGCTTTTTCATGACTGCTGATGACGCCGAGGACCTGCTGACCCGGCCCAAAGAGATTTTCGACACGGCGCTTCCGGCAGGCAATTCGGTGTCGATGCTGAACCTGCTGCGGTTGGGCCGCATTACAGGCAACGTCGCCTACGAGGAAACCGCTGCCGCGCTGACCGAATCGTCGGCGGGCATCCTGGCGCAAATCCCCAGCGGCGCGACCATGCTGCTGGCCGGGGTGGACTTTGCGGTCGGACCGTCGTATGAAATCGTGATCGTGGGCGAGCCGGACGCCGCCGATACGTTGGCCATGCTGGACGCGCTGCACGGCGTGTATGTGCCGAACAAGGTTGTGCTGCAACGCACGCCTGGCGACGATGCGCCCATCATCGCGCTGGCCGAGTTCACGTTGTACCAGCGCCAGC
>JAADYV010000257.1 GCA_010092855.1 Chloroflexota bacterium
CCGTTTCAACGGACAGAGTTTGTTTCGTAGTAGCGCTGTTCGATGCGCAGAGTCAGGGCGGGACCACGCGCCAGAAGCACCTGCGCGCCGCCGACGCACATTTGAACAAGCTGCGGTTATACCTGAGACTGGCCTATCACTGGGGATGGTTCAACGATGGGCAGTACCGCCATGTGAGCGAGATGGTCGCCGAAATCGGGCGGCTGCTGGGCGGGTGGCTGAAGGCGACTTAGTCCGGTTTAGGGTAGCTAAACGCGGGAAAAATCAGGCAAGGGCGGCAGCCCCTTTTTTGCTGCCAAAAACTATCGGGCGAGGTAAAGTGGAGGGAAGGGAAGGATAACAGGACGAGGTGCGGGATGCAAAAAATGCTGCTGCTGGTTGAAAGCCTGATGATTTTGGTGCTGTTGAGTGTGGTGGTGTGGCAGCGGTACGCCGCCGGCTCAGGCGCTGGTGGGCAAACTGGCGAGCCCAACCGAAACGCGCCTGGAATTTGCGGCCACGCACGCCGGACGATTGCCAGGATTGCCGGTGGGTGGCAGTCGAAGTGAATGCGGGTCGAAGCCAGGAACGGCGCATGTGGTCGGAGGTGAAGAGCCGGCGAGGACGCCCGAAGGTACACGATAGCAACGGGCAAGCGTGTATGAATACAGCGTGCGAGTACTACCGAGATACGGATGCAGGCTTTCACGCGCTGCGATGGGATGGACAGCGTAATGCCTGCGAAGCGACGGACCAGTGGGAGTGCGGGGCGTGCGGGCGCAAACACACGGCGCGGCTGGGCACGCCGATATACCGGCTCAAGACGTCGAGCACGCAGGTGGCGTTGGCGACGCATCTGGCGATGAAGGGCTTGAGCATCGCGGACATCAGCGAGGTGCTGGTGCACAGCCCGGAGACGGTGGCACGCTGGTTGGAACGGGATGGCGAGCACAGCGAACGCTTGCACGAGCAGCTGTTCAGAGAGCTGGTGGTGGTGCATGTTCAGTTGGATGAAGTGGTCACACGGGTGCGGCGCTGGGCGCAACGCGCCTGGGTGTGGACCGCGCAGGATGTGCAGTCGAAAGCGTTGTTGGCCTGGCATGTGGGTGGGCGCGCGCAGGCGGATGCGCACCGGTTGGTGCATCGGGTGACGGAAGTGCTGGCCAGGACGTGTGTGCCGGTGTTCACCAGCGATGGGTTGCGGCAGTATTTCTATGCGCTGACCGCGCATTTTGGGCAGTGGGTCGAACAAGCAGGGAAACGCAAGCCGGTGTGGCAGGCGCTCCCGTCGCTGCTGTACGGCCAGTTCCGCAAAGTGAAAGCGGGGCGCAAGCTCAAGCAGGTATACACCAAGATGCTGTGCGGGGAACGGTCGGTGCTGCAAACAGTGCTGCAGTCGATTGGCCTGAGCGGCGGTATCCAGACGTCCTACGTGGAACGCCTGAATCTCACCTTGCGCCACACGGTCGCCGCACTGCGCCGCCGGACGTGGGCCCTGGCGTACCGCGTGGACCGCTTGCGTTGGCGAGTGGCGTTGGCCGCCGCCTACTACAACTTCTGCCGGACGCATCATGCACTGCGAGTTGAGATGGGTGAGGGCCGCTATCGCGGGCGGACCCCGGCTATGGCATTAGGTGTGACCGGCCATCAGTGGAGTGTGCGTGAGTTCATCACCCATCCAGTGTACTAGGGCTTGGCCCGGCGCGCTGCTGGGAGTGTTTGGATTCCCAGCAGATGGAAAACGCGTTCTCTGGTGCTTTGAAAGTGCATAGTTAGTATTGTAGTGTGGCACGAAGCGTAAATCAGAATGATGTAAACTTTGCGAAGCGTAGAGTCTCGCAACGCCTGCTGCACTTTCTCCGAATTTTCCCGCGTTTTCAAGTGCAATACCTGCGGGCTGCTCGCGGTGTTTTTTTGTTGCGGACAAAAGTGATCACCACCGGCGAAAACCTGCTCGCTTAATCCACTTCGGCCAGACTTTGCACAAGTGCAGGTGGGACGCTGTCCGGATCAGCCTGCTGCCACATTTGTAACCAGGAACGAGCGGCATCAATTCGACCAGCAGCCTGATGAATGTCAATCTGGGCGGCAGCCACCGCGTTAAATTCCGCGTGGTGCAGACGGTTGCGTTGGAGCAGAGGGGCGATCAGTTGTTCCGCTTCATCATGACTGCCTTCACGCGCCAACAAGCGTGCCATGGCACACCGCGCAAACAGGTAATCCGGGTGCGTGTCAAACACCTGGCGCGTCAGTTCATCCGCCTCGGCTGCTCGACCCAGTTGAGCCAACCCGATCCGTTTCTGGTTGAGCAGCACCTTGTCATTTGGTATCGCTTGCAAACCCTCTTCAATCTCAGCCAAACTACCGGCAATATCCCCGGCTTGCAGGGCTTCCAGGCTGGCTGTCATGTAGACATCAATCTCAGGTGTCAGATCATCTTCCGGCCATTCGTCGTGGATCTCAAAACCTAGCAGCATGAGTTCGCGCGGTTCGCCCTGAACATACAACTTTACCGGCTTTGAGGTGTCGATCAAGCCATGTTCACCAGCATAACGCGCCGCTTCCCAGCGCTGGGCATCAGTGCCAATTTGACCAAAAGCAAACTCACGCAGACCATGCAGCGGATAGTGGGCCGCAACATGCAGCGCCAGTTTACGCCCTACCGGATCGCCTCGATCCAGCAAGATCGCCAGGGCGACCGCCAGTTCAGGAATAGCATTGAGCACTTTCTCTACTTCACGTTTCGCCGCCAGATCGCCACGTTTCACACCGATTGAAAAAGCACGTTCCAGGCGTTGGATCCACTGATGGGTAACCCATTGATTAAACGCAAAATACCAGGCCCCATTTTGCTCCCCAATTGGACGCCGGGCATCGGTCATATTCTCCCAGATGAGGTCCAGTGAAGGGGAATGCTGCCGTGCAGCTTGCCATAAGCGCTGTGCTTCCGGGAGATTGCCCTGTCTTGCATAGGCGACTGCCGCCAGATGCTGAGCGATGCCACTGAGCGCATCCTCGTGTCCCGCCGCTTTTAAGGCGTGGGTGGCACGGGTAAACGTCTCAATCACGCCCGTCTCATCGCCCGCATGAGCAAACGCATCAACAATTTTGCCCCAGTAATCCGGGTTTTCGGGCGCTTCCTCATGCAGTGCATCCAGTATAGGACGCGCTTTGTCATCTCGTCCCAGGCGGACCAGAAAAGCGGCCAGATTACAACGTGCATGGATGTTGAGCGGATGGTGTGCTAAAACCTCTTGCGCCAGCGCCACGGCTTTGTCTAATTTGCCCTGGACCGCATAACTCAGACTGATGTTATTGCGCGGGGCAGGTGCGTGCGGCAGTTTCTTCGCGGCTTGCAACGAAAGCGGTAAGCCTTCCTGGATGTAGCCCGCACTTACCAGGGCTTGCGATTCTTCAAACAAGGCCATATCAGCCGGATCGGCATCTTTAGCCATCTCATCGGTTTCCAGCATCTCCTGGCATGTTTGTTCAGTAAACTCCAGCATCGCACGCACCTTCGGCGCGTGCAGGCCATTGGGCCAACGCTCCAGGTAAGTTTTGATGTGTCCCCAGGTCGCAAACGGCATCGCCAGTTGCAGCGAGGTCACCACCGCATTGTACCGGTGGGTTTCTTCGTGCGGTTCAAGGGTTAGCAGGTGCCGGTTCGCCATCCACACCAGCACCGGCTGCTGGATCGCATCTCCAAGCTGGATCTGCATCAGCCAGCCATCGACCACATCCGGGTTTTTCCGGGTAAACGCATGGATCGCTTGCTGAGCCTCATCCCAACTGCGGCGATCCATCAAAGCCTCGATCTGGTCCAGGCGTTTGGCATCGCGCGGTTTGAGCGGTTTGGGTTGTCGTCGCGGTGACATTGGGTACCTCTTTGTTTACAAGATCATCAGTTAATCCAGGTCATTGTACTGAAAAATGCACGCGGTATCGAAAAAAGCAGCTTGCAACGTTGGATTTGCAGTGCTGACCGCGTTGGTGAAACCTCGTATAATAGGTCGAATGATAGCAAGTAACCGGTCAATAACCGACAGGAGGAAGCACATGGCGAAAGGCTGGGTCTACGATCCCCATTCGGGCGGCAAGAACATTCCAGAGGCGAAACGGGGGAAAATCCAGCAGCGGATTTTGACCTATGCTGAAGAACATTATGCCGGGAAGTACACACGCATTGAAGTGCGGTTCAAGGGGAAATTCTGCTACATCGACGCCTATACTGAACCCAATGTAGCCCCCGGCTGGCCGCCAGAAGATTTTCCAGAGACACGCGAAGAATTCATCGAACGCTTGCGTAATACACCAACCCATCTATGCCTGTGGGGGTCATTTATTGTATCCGCCGCAGAATTTCCCCGTAAAGTCGGTATAATCGCCTCTTCAAATTGAACCTAACCACCGCTGCAAAAGGACAA
>JAADYV010000258.1 GCA_010092855.1 Chloroflexota bacterium
AAAATCGAACTGAATGACAACGCGGTGATCTGGCAGGTGGGCGTGGTCAACACGATCGTGCATCCACCACATCAGCAACAGCGGGTCCATTTGTTCCAGGGTTGGATCACCGAACGCCCAGTCGACACCCCACACCAGCAGCGCATGAATTACCGGCTGGAGATCATGGCCTGCCTGGGTCAGGTGATAGGCGGTGGTTTGGCGTCCCGCAGCGGTTGTACGTTTCTCGATGATGCCCGCCTGTTGCAACTGTCGCAGCCGTTTGGAGAGCAGCCCGGTCGAGATGCCCGGCAGCCCACGTTTGAGATCGTTAAAGTGGCGCGTGCCGGTCATCATGTCGCGGATGATCAGCAGCGTCCAGCGATCCCCTAACACGTCCAGGGCCTGTGCGACCGGGCAGTATTGGCCATATGTAGACATACTCTCCGTCCTTCGACCAACGTCGTGACAGCATCCTTCGCACTGGTTCATTTCGTGAACTGGTTCCTGTCCAGAATCTAGCATAAGGTGGAGTAAACGGTTAATCAACAAGGAGCAGATGACATGAACCACAAAGACAAGCATGATCGCGGCCAGGTGAACCGCACCGCTGCCGACATCTACGAAGAATTCTTCCTGCCTGCGCTGTTCCAGGAATGGACCGACCGGGTAGCGGACGCTGCCCAGGTGCAGGCCGGTGACCATGTGCTCGATGTAGCCTGTGGGACCGGCGTCCTGGCACGCACAGTCGCCACACGGATTGCCAACAATGGCAGCGGAGCGCGCGTCGTTGGGTTGGATGTGAACGAGGGTATGCTGGCGATCGCCGCGCGAAAAGCGCCCGACATCGACTGGCGGCACGGGCGTGCTGAAGATTTGCCGTTTGATACGGACAGCTTCGACGCGGTGGTGAGCCAGTTCGGGCTGATGTTTTTTGAGGACCGTGAGGCCGCTATTCGCGAAATGGTGCGCGTGCTACGCCCCGGGGGACGTATAGCAGTCGCGGTGTGGGATGCATTGGAGAATACGCCAGGCTATGCGGCGATGGTCGACCTCTTGCAGCAACTGTTCGGCGAAGAGGCAGCGCATGGGCTGCGTGTTCCCTACATTCTAGGGGACAAAACTGCACTCCAGAAGTTGTTTGCCAGGGCTGGCCTGCCGCAGGTCGCCATCACGACTCACCGGGGAACCGCGCGTTACCCGTCGGTCAAGTCGTGGGTGTACACAGATGTGTACGGTTGGGTGTTGATGGATGTGCTCGATGAAACTCAGGTCGACCGGTTGGTGGCCGCAGCAGAACAGGCACTGGCGCGTTTTGTCCAACCGGACGGCAGCGTAATGTTCGATGCCCCCGCGCACATCATCTCCGCCACAAAAGCATGACCGGCGAAAGTTCTGCCGTTCGGGTGCAGACCTGGCTCGAACGGCGGGGAATCTGATGGTGCACACCGTCTGGCTATTCCCGGCCCACGCGCTCCCTGCGCATTCTGGGCTGTTGTCCCGCGTGTTTCCCTGGTCGTCGAAAAAGCCGGGCAGAGTCTCTTGCCTTCGAGGTCACTCACTCGTATACTGAATTACAGACGGTATAAATTCGGTTTGTCATCGGTGCAGTGATGTTGGGGAATGTGCAGTGTTTACTCCGCTAGCGTTTGGCCTTCAAGACGTGATTTTGCTGGTTGTTGCCGTGGGTGGTTTGGGTGCCTTTGGGATTGGGGCGGTATTGTTGTTCCTGTTTTTCCGCAGCAGTCGCTCTGGCACGCGCGGCGCAAGCCAGCCGGTAGTATATGGCAATCTGGTCCAGTGCCCCAACTGTGGCTACATGAACCCGCTGGAAACTGCTGCCTGCCTGAACTGCCGCCACCCGTTGTCTCACATGCGCGGCCAGCCGGTCCCGGCAGCACCAGCAGCTCCGGCAGCAGTGCCGGGTTATGTGCCACCGCAACCTCAGGTTCCGCCACCGGTCCAACCAACCGCCGGACAGCAGTATGCGCCTGCGCCAGCGCCGGTACCAGCCCCCGCACCGGGTCCGGTTCAAGCTGCGCCGGTCCCGCCACCGGCCCCAGTTGCCCACCAAGTGCCCGCCGAACCACCACCACCGGCTCCCGCCGGGATGCCGCGCGCCTGGCTCGAAGGCGCGGGCGGCGCGATCATGGGTCACCAGGCCGTTCTCACTCAGGCCGATACACTGGTTGGGCGCTCGACGACGTGTGACGTGCAGATTTATGATCCGAAGGTCTCGCGGCGGCATTTCGTGATCCGTTATGCCAATGGTGCGTTTTTCTTGCAGGATCAGCAAAGCTCCCGCGGGACGCGCATCAACGGCCAGCCGGTTATGGCCCAGAAGCTCGACGATGGCGATCACATCGAACTGGGCGATTCCAGCCTGATTTTCCACGTCGAATAGTGGTGGCAGGGGGTAGTACCCCTGTTGTTGTCTGCTGGCCGGGATCAGCCACCGACATAGCGCAGCAGTGGTTGCGCCACCCATCCCTCTGGACCGCTGTTCCACCGGACGCGATACCACCAGTGCCCGCCTTCCAAAATTGGCCCTTCAATGATCGTGCCCTGGGTCTCGGCAGCGATCTCGCCCGCCGGTTCTCCATCCACCGCGCGCGTGGCTCGCAGTGTGAGGTTTTCTGAGGCCGCGACAATCATATCGGGTTGCCACCGGTAGGGCTCGTACTGTTGGTCCGGGGTGAGGCTGGGTAGCGGGGGCGGCATCGTTGGTACATCGGTCAGGAAGACCGGCGGAGCGAAGTCGTCTGGCTGCTGGTCTTCGGGGAGTGGGTCGCCGCTGCTGGAGATCGCCATTATGCGCTGGTACAGGCTCAGGCGCGTGACCCAGCGTGGTTCGCCTGCCGAAGCATGGCTGACCTGGTACCAGGGGCCGTCAGGGGCTTCCTCGTCGATGGCGGTCACGAGGTAATTCTGGCCCACTGCCAGCGCGGTGGCCGGTTCTGCAGCCGGGTCTGGTGCGCGGAAAGCCGGGACCGGTTCGCCTTCCAGCAGCGTGAACCAGCTATCGGATTCCAGGTCCGGGCCAGCGGGGGGTTGGGGGTTGCTGGTGGCGGCCTGGAAGGTGAGTGTCTGCTGCGCCTGGGCCGCTTGCGCCGTGCTGTTATGCGCTTCTTCGGTCAACAGCCGTTCCTGCGCCGCGATCTCGGCCACTGCCGTCCGGGTCAGAAACAGCGGCTCCACCCCTTTGGGCGTAGCGGTTTCGCTGACTGCCTCGTCATCATCCCCACCAAACCCGGCCACGACGACCATCACCACGCCGAAAACAACCAGCAGGAGCGCGACCGCGATGATCGTCATCGAGACATTTCCGCGCAGCAAATTGACCAGGTCCATAAACGGGTTGTCGACGGGGCCGCCCTTTGCCGCTTGCGCCGAAGCCTGATCGTCGTCATCGTCGTCGCTGTCTGTCGCCGCGTCCTCCTCAGCATGGACGGCATCGGTGGCGGACGTTACCGGGACCGTATCCGCCGTGGCATCAATCGGGGGATGCTCCGGCTCACCAGGGTCGTCGGATAGCGCCTGCGGAGTAGACTGTGGAGCCGTCAGCGCCTCCGACAGGACTGTGGCATCAGGGCCAATGACATCGGCACTGATGGCCGGTTCGCGTTCCTGGCGTTCGCCCCAGTTGTCCAACACGGCGGGGCTGGGTACCGGGGTGGTGGATTCCTCGTCATGGTCGGTGGTTTCCGACAGGCGCAGCACGATCACCGAGATGTTGTCTGCGCCGCCGCGCTCGTTGGCCATCTCGACCAGGGCACGGACCGCAACTTCTGGCGCGCGTGTGCTGACCGTCGTCTCGATCTCGTCCGCCGAAACGTAGCGCGTCAGGCCGTCGCTGCACAGCACGACATGGTCGCCGCTGCGCACCTTGCCGGAGATAATGTCCACTTTGACGCTGGGCTTGCCCCCCAGCGCGCGGACCAGTTTGCGCCCTTCCGGATCGCCCTCATCCAGCGGCGTCCCGGCTTCGCGTTTGAGCGCTTCCAGGTTGTGGTCGAGCGTCAACTTGCGCGCGCTGGCATTACGCACCAGGTAGGCCGGGCTGTCGCCCACGCTGCCGATGACGAGTTCATTGCCGCGGATGACCGCCGCGACGACCGTCGTCGCCATCGTGGTGGGTACTTCCTGGCCCTGGCCCTGCGCATAGATCACGCTGTTGGCTTCGGCGATGGCGCGCGCCAGCCGGTCAGCGGGTTCGCCTTCCGTCTGGTCGTAATAACTGCTGATGATGGTGCTGACCGCGTACTGGCTGGCCAGGTCCCCACCAGACAGCCCGCCAACACCGTCCGCCAGCACGAAAATCTGCCCCAAATCGTACAGGATGTCTGGCTCGGTGGGGGACAGGTGGCCGATGGCGTCCTGGTTTTGCTGACGTCTGCGCCCCACGTCGGTGTGCATCGCGACGCTGATATCCAGTTGTATCGACTGGCTCATCTGTTTCCTCAGTCTGCTAGCACCTTGAATACAAACAGGGTCTCCCCCAACTGGATTTCGTCATTTTCGGCCAACGACGTCGCGCCCCGTATCGCCACGCCATTGACCAGCACTGGGTTGGTCGGGCCAAACGGCCAGATGTGAAAGACGGTGTCCGCTGCCGGGTCGTGCTCTTCCGCTTCCGCCGCGTCATCGTTTTCTGCCGGTTCGACTTTGGCCCATTCCTTACCTGCCGGTTCATAATCCACCGGTTCCAGCGTCAGGCGCGCGTGCTGGCGCGACATGCGCGGATCGTCGTACTGCACATCCCCGTCGCGCCCGATGACCTGGTTGGCCCGGATGACGAGCACTCGGCCCCGGCGCTGCACCGGCGCTTTGATGACCAGGTAGCCGACCGGCTCGTCGGGATCAATGGGCATGGCGGCCACTGCGACCGGCTTCTGCCCCGGCAGCAGCTCGGTGATGTCGTGATTGGCGTGCGCCAGGTCTGGCAACTCGTCCTCTAGCTCGAAGTCCGCTACATCAACTTCCACCGGCAAATCGTCCGCGTTGACCGTCTGCCGCTCGAAGGTTTCGCTGGCGGGCGGTTGCGCGGCGGGAATACGCGGCGGCGCGATGCCTGCCGGTGGCCCATATGCCTGGCGCTGCGCCCGGTCCTGGGCACAAAACGGGCACTCGACGTGCGGTGGGTCAAACGGCCCGTGTAGTTCACAAAATCCGCCACCGTGTGGCATAACGTCCTCTTCCGTTCCTTCCAACAAGTCGCCCCACATTCTATCACGCCTGTCGCAAAGCGAAAAACAGACGGTGGCAGATCGCAGGATTGAGCCGGATTGGACCGCTGCGGTGGCGCTGCGGTTGGCGTGCCGGGCCAGAACATGCGCAACGCGGCCCCCTGCGGTAACGTATAGGGCATTGTGCCACGCAGACGGATCATCAGGAGCGAGGGAAACATGAGCGAAGCAGCACACACGCGCTTGCAGCAGGTGGTGGCGGGCGAAGCGCAGAAGAAAAACACGCACGCCGTGCTGGTGGGTGTGCAGTCGGTGGACGGGCAGGTGGATTTTGTGGGGGCAGCGGGGGCAGCACAGGTGGACAGCCCGTACTACATCGCCAGCGTCACCAAGCTGTACACCGCCGCCGTCATGATGCAGTTGGTGGATGACCGGCTGGTTGATCTCGACGCGCCGCTCTCGACCTATCTGCCGCCGGACACGCTCAATGGCATTCATGTGCTCAAGGGCCTGGACTACAGCCACCAGCTCCGGGTGCATCACCTGCTGCACCAGACATCCGGGTTGGCCGATTATTTCGAGGGCAAAGCGCCGGGCGGGAGCAGCCTGCTCGACGATCTCAAGCAGGGTCAGGACCGCGAATATGACCTGGCGGACGTGCTGGCGATGGTGCGCCCGATGTCGCCCGCTTTCGTGCCGGGTGCGAACAATGGCCGCAAGTCGCACTATTCCGACACCAACTACCAGCTCCTCGGCGCGATCATCGTCGCGGTGACCGGCCAGTCTATCGCGCAGAATTACCAGGCGCGCATCTTCGACCGCCTGGGGCTGGCACACACCTACCTCTACGACTACACCACGCCTCGCGGTCCCCAGCCGCTGCCGGTGTACAACCAGGATCGCGCGCTGGACATTCCCAAAACCATGTCGTCGGTGGGGCCGGATGGGGGGATCGTCTCGACGCTGGCCGACAGCCTGGTGTTTTTGCGCGCCTACTTCGCCGGGGACCTGTTCGACGCGGCGCACTTCCCGCGTATGATGGCGCAGTGGAACACCGTTTTCTTCCCGATCCAGTACGGTTATGGGCTGATGCGCTACCACCTGCCGCGCGCGATGACGTTGTTCCGCTATTCGCCGGAGTTTATCGGGCATTCGGGCGTGACCGGGTCGTTTGCGTTCCACGCGCCCAAAGAGGACCTGTTCATCGTGGGCACCGTCAACCAGGTGGACCAGGCTGCGCGCCCGTTCCGGCTGCTGCCCAAAGTCGTCAGCGCCCTGACGTGATCCGCTGTGCTCCCGGCGGCGGGATTTCTGGCACAACGTTAACGGTCAGCGTTGGGCCGGTGCGGTAGCATCTGCGCTATGGACGAAGTGCGCGTATTGATGGTGGCCGACGATCCGCTGGCGCGGGCAGGGTTGGCGGCGCTGCTGGCGGACCGGGTGCAGGTGGTGGGGCAGACGGACTCCGCTGATTTGGCGCTGGACGTGTACCGGCCCGACGTGGTGCTGTGGGACCTGGGCTGGGACCCGGACGCGGCTTCCGATGCCGTGCCGGACGCGCTCAGCGACCTGGGCGACGA
>JAADYV010000259.1 GCA_010092855.1 Chloroflexota bacterium
AGCAAGCTGGCCCCCGGCGAAGCGCACTACAGCTACCTGCTGGGCGTGGACGGCATCCCCATCGACGACATTTTCGTCTACCGGCTGGAAACCGACTACTTCATGGTCGTGGTCAACGCGGCCAACAATGACAAAGACTGGGCCTGGGTGGCGGGCTTGCAGCGCGGCGAATGGCAAGCCGACCGCGACCGCCCGCACATCACGCTGCCGGGGCGGGATCGCGTGACTATCCGCGACCTGCGCGATCCGGCGGTGGGCGACGAACGCCGCGTCGATATTGCGCTGCAAGGGCCGCGCAGCCGCGACATCCTGCTGAGCCTGCACGGAGACGACGAAAACAAGGCGCGCATCAAAGCCCTGCCCTGGGCCGGAGTTGCGCGCGTGACGCTGGGCGGCTATGACCTGGTCGTCTCGCGCACGGGCTACACCGGCGAGCGCGTGGCGTTCGAAATTTTCGTGCACCCGGACCAGGCTCCCGCGCTGTTCAAGGACCTGGCCGAAGGCAGCGCGACTCCGTGCGGATTGGCCGCGCGCGACAGTCTGCGCACCGAAGCCGGTCTGCCGCTGTATGGGCACGAACTGGCCGGCGACCTGGGCCTCAACCCGGCGGACGCGGGCTTCGCGGGCTATGCCAAGCTGTGGAAGCCGTTTTTCATCGGCAAGGCAGCCTATATCGCGCACGAACAGCAGCGCGACGCGGTCGTGACTCGCTTCCGCATGGACAGCAAGGGCGTCCGCGCGCCGCACCCCGGCGACCCGGTGGTGGATGGACGCGGGCGCGTGGTCGGCACAGTGACCTCGTGCAGCATCGACAGCGAGGGCTATTCGCTGGGCCAGGCCTATCTCAAGCTCAGCCACGCCACCGACGGCACGCCGGTGCACATCTACTGCGGGGCGGAAAAAGCCACGCTCAAAAAGCCGCTGGGCGACCTCACCATCGGGGACAAGACGGTGGTGCCCACCCCGGCAACGGTGCTCAGTCACTTCCCCAGGCGGAAGAAGTGACGTCCTGCCAGATAGCAATCGATAGCTAGCGACGGCTAGGGGGTGTCCATGCGACATCCCCTATTTCTATATTTGCACTATCGTTTACCCCTCCCTAGAATCCCGCGTAGCTCCGCTACGACCCCCGCACGCGGAGAGGGACTTAAACATTACTGCAATTCCCCCTCTCCGTTTACGGGGAGGGGGCTAGGGGGAGGGGTAAATCTGCAAGCATAAAAATTTCTTTTTGTTACCCCAGCGTTTCCCCTGATGTCCTCAGCAGGATTATACTGGACACATCGAACGAGGTACGTCACCGCAACACGCGAGGAGGAAGACCATGCGTCACCTGTCGAAAACCGTGATCGTTGTGCTGGCCCTGCTGCTGGTGGGTGGGAACGCGCTGGCCGGTTCGCTCGCCCAGGACGACAGCCTGCTGACCATACGCGGCACGCTGGTCCAGGGCACAGCGGATGCCTCCCCGCTGCCGGAGGGGTTGGCGGTTGACCTATATGTGGCCAACCGTGTAACCAATCAGTTTATCATCCTCAACCCGGATGCCGACAACGAGAGTGAGTTGATCAGTCGCACCGCGTATTCCTCGGCGGAAGGTAGCTTTGTATTTGAGGGCGTACCCTACAGCGCGGATTACAGTTATTTTTTCAACGTGATCTACGCCGGTGTCCCACAGGGCACCCAGGTTGCCAACGTGGAGCCAGGGCAAGACATTGACGTGACAGTCACGCTGTACGAGCGTACCACCGACCCCACCACCATCAGCGTGACTGACGTTCAAACGTTGATAAACTTCAATCCCGTGATCGTGATTCCGCTGCCACAGGGGGTCGAAGATGCGCTCGAAGTGCGGTTGGAAGTACGGCTGGAAAACGCCGGGGATCAGATCGTGACGCTGGACGACGTCGGCGCGAACGGCTGGCTGGTGGCGGTGCGCGTGGAACTGCCCGTCAATTCGTTTGGGATCGAGGTCATCACCCAATCGAACACGCGCTATGAAATCGAGATGGTTGACGAGACAGTGTCGGTGGTCAAAGATACCTGGCCATTGATGCCGGGCGAGACCAAACGCATCCGGCTATTGTACTTCCTGCCCTATGACGGCAGCGCCACCCTCGAAACCAACCTGGGATACCCGGTGCAGGCGGCAGAGGTGCTGGTACCAAACGAGGGAGTCATATTCGACAGCGCACAGTTCGACACCGAAGGGGAATTCCGCTATCGCGCGATGGAAAGTGGCCTGGATTTCGAACCTCTGGAACCAGACAAAGCCATCGACTCCGCCGATCCCACGCTGCTGATCAGCTATGACCTGCTGGAAACGGTGCCTGCCGGAGAGCCGCTGTTGTTCTCGCTGCAAGGGGAACCCATGGTACAGGAACCAGAGATCATAGTGTACGTCACCGGGGAAGTGATGCAGCCCAACACACTGGTCACGCTGCCGGAGGGCAGCCGCGTGGCAGACGCCGTCGACGCGGCAGGTGGCCCCACCGCCAACGCCGACCTGAGCCGCGTGAACATGGCGCAGGTGGTGCAGGATGGCGACCTGGTCTACGTCCCGCCGCTGGAGGGCGCGGGCATCCAAACGCCGACGCCCAACGCCCGCCCACTGATCAACCTCACCACTGCCGGGCCGGAGGAACTGACCACGCTGCCCGGCATCGGCCCCACCAAAGCGCAGGCGATCATCGACTACCGGGCGGAAAATGGCCCCTTCGCCAGCGTGGACGACCTGGACAACGTGCCCGGCATTGGCCCGGCGCAGATCGACATGATCCGCGACCTGGTGACGGTCGAATAGGCGGGCAAGTTGCGCCGCCGCCAACCCGGCAATAAGGTCACGCGCTTTGTTGAGGGATTACCCGTTCTTGAGATCGCCGCCAGCTTATCAGGAACAATATGCCAGGAAGGGCGATGAGCATCCAGGTGCCATACGGAGCCACCAGGTAGCGCGGGAAGTCATGCGTTATCGGCCAGTGAACCAGCAGCACCGGCAGGGTTGCCAGCGCGAAGATAATGGCCATCCCCGCTCCGGCTCGCTCCCAACGCCAGGCCATACCCAATCCCAGGACACTCAGCGCCAGGAAGACCGGGGGCAGGTTTTCAATCGGGGGATAATCCTCGACGGCATTAGGGTCTGCGGTGCCCGTTGTCACCCAGTTCCAGGCATAGCCGGTGATGATCAGCAGTGTGAATGCAACGAGCACGGTTCCCCAGATTCTGGCAATCCATCGTATCCTTGTCGTCGCACGTTCGCCGACGTCATTAACATTCGACATGGTCTGTCCTCCATAGATTTATCACGGAAGGGCATTGACGCGCCTATCGCCGGCAGCTTGTTTGAGAGTATGTGGTTTTCCGCCGCTATGATGTGGTCAGCGGTGCTATATCTCCATTATATACCGGTTTTTTGCCAGCCACCGCCGTGAACATGTGTGAAAACAAACACAACACCCCCACTGCCGGGTGTTCCAGGTGGCAGCGGGGGCGCATTCCAGCGGCGTACTCGTTACAGTGTACGGCGGGCGATGGCGCTTACATCAGGGCGGCCAGCCCCAGGATCACCGCACCGAGGGCGATACCCATGTAGATAAAGAACTGCATCACGGGGTAGATGTAGCTGGTGACGGTCGAGCCGTCCTCGAATTCCAGGCGGCGCAGCTCGAAGTAGGGGCGCGCGGTCCGGCGATACCAGCCGTAGGCCCGCACGCGCTTGCCGACCAGCTTTTCGGCGCGCACCCAGCCAAACAGGATTTCCAGGATGCGCAGCGGCTGGCGATAGTCCATGATGATGTAGCCGCCGTCGTCTTGCAACACCAGGTCTTCGCTCCAGAACAGCCCCGGAATGCCGCGCCCGATGATTTCGCCTTCCATGACGCACGGAATCGGGCGCACGCCAGACACCTCGACTTCGCTCACCAGCGAGCGCACGGTGCGCGGTTCGGTGAAGATGTGCGGGTAGGAAAACATACGCTTGAGCAGCCAACCCAGGCTGAACAGCAGCAGCGTGGCTCCCACCGCGCCCATCACGCCGGAAACGTTGCTGGAAACGGCCATCATACCGGAGAGCAGCAGGCCCGCGCCCGCCCCAATCCAGGGCATGTAGCTGATGATGAA
>JAADYV010000260.1 GCA_010092855.1 Chloroflexota bacterium
CGAGAAGCGTCTATTTACAACCTCCTTTGCCCTGAACCGACACCCTTTGAGAAAGAACGCCGGACGGGTTCCGCCAGCCCGTGTTACGCGGCTGGGGATTGTGATACACGTCTCTGAATTAAGACCATGTACCAGGCGCGCGGTGCGCAGATGTTTTTCGTTGTGCCGGATATGTGGTCGACGTTTTTTGACCCTGCGGGCATTCCCAGAGCTACTGGCATTCACTCGACAACCTGGATGAGCCTGGTCAGTTCCGCCAGGAGCGTACATGGCAGCACGGGTTTAAGCAGGTAAACAGTTGCCCCCAGCGCCAACGCACGCCGCCGGTCATCCTGCGATGTGCAGACGACGATAGGAATGGCGCTCCGCTGTCGAATCAAAGCGATATAGTCCCACACCCAGCAATCTGGCATACCGGGGTCCAACACGACAGCCGCGAGAGGCGTTTCCTCCAGCGCGTTAGCGGCAGATTCCTGGTCCGAACTGATGAATACATCGTAGAATCGATTCAATTCGCGCTGATACAGAATGCGCGTTGGCTCATCTTGATCAATAATAAGAATGGTGCTTCGTTTTGGCTCAGGCATTTTGACAGATGTCCGATCGGCGTAATCATTTATACAAGATAGCTTGAAGCAGGTTTGCAGTCTTGGATCAAAGCCAGACTTTATTGGATAAACCTCCCCATATCTTGAGGTCAGTATGGCAAAGCAGTGCCGCATAGGTCTTCAGATCGGCTCCAGCGATGATTTCTGGGTCCAGGTCGGCGAAGGCATCTACACCCGCGCAGATGAGGTTGGGGCCGTACTGGTCCCAATCGACATTGAACACCCCATCCTGTTGGTGGCGGACCAGCAGCTTGGATTGATCGACAGCATACTCGCGCTGGAACTGGACGCCCTGGTCGCCTGGGATCTGCCGCCCAATGTGGCGTATATGCTGTTGGATCATGGCCTGCCCATCGTGCATATCAACGAGACAACACACATTCAGCACCGACTGTTTTGCTCGGAAACCGGCCTGTACAACTGCTCACGGACCCTCACCGAATACTTGCTCAATGAGCTTTCGGGGCGAGGTCGCTTGCTGATCGTGGGAGGGATGCGCGGGCTTGCCGCTGATGATGGCCGGAGCAAACTGGCTGCCGTGTATGACTTGCTGCATGAACATCCGGATTTTAAGGCCCAGCATATCCCGTGTGTCTGGAACGTCAAAGAGGCTGCTGAGGACATTGCTCAGGCTATGGCCACGCTTACGGGGACATTCGACGCGGTGTATGGCCTGTCCGATCCGCTGGCACTGCTGGCGCGCCGAATAGGTCGTAGCATAGGGCTGCTGCGCGAAGACAGCCTGGTTGTAGGTGTAAACGGCGACCCACTTGCCCTGTCGGCTATATTGGACGGACACATGGCCGCTACCATCGATACACTTCCGACCATCTATGGCAAGATGGCGGTTGATCTGGCTTTTCAAGCCGCTCAAGGCCAACCGCTCCCACCTCATTTTGTGCGCAAGTCCCAACTCGTGACGCGCGACAATGCGGCCCAGGTAGCCGTCGACAAGCTGATGTCGATTGCCCGCTTGCCCGCCCGGCTTATCGGCGTCAACCGCGAGCGCGAACAGCAGCAGATGATGCAGCTTGAGACAAGTCTTCAGATCAACCAGCAGATCAGTCATATTCTGGACCCTCAGCATCTTGCGCATTCCATCGCAGATACCATCCGTACAACCTATGGCTATGATCGAGTGCAGCTCTTCATGCTATCTGACGACGGAACGCAGCTTATCCTGGACAGGCCCTATGTCCCCGTATTCATCCGTATCCCGCTAACCGAGGTGTCGATACTCAGTTGTGCCGTGCAGGAAAACACGGCGGTCTTTGTGCCGGATATGGCGCACAGCCACCGCTTCGAACCGGACCCATACTGGCCCTCGACTCGCTCGCGGGTGGTCGTGCCGATCCGGTTGGGCGGGTCGGTTACGGGCCTGCTTGATCTGCACAGCCAGAGTATCAAACATCACAGCGAACAGGACCTGAACGGCCTCCGGTCGTTGGCAGATCAGCTTGGGATTGCCATCCATAACGCAGACTTGTACAGCGAAGCCATGCGCGCTAAGGCAGCCGCCGAAAAAGCCGATCAACTCAAGACCCGCTTGCTGGCGAATGTCAGTCATGATCTGCGTACCCCCCTCAATGTTATCCTGGGCTATACACAAGCGGCCCTCGCGCCCACCAATCCGTATGGCGCAGCCCTGCCACCAGCGCATATTGCCGATCTTCAGCGTATCTACCAGAGCGGCGAACACCTCGTCCGGCTGATCAATGATCTACTGGACCTGTCACGTGCCGAAATCGACGAACTTGATCTGTTCCCAGAGGTAATTGATTCGCATCCCTTCCTGACCAACGTGTTCGAGGGTATGCAGAGCATGGCCTCCGCGCAGGTGGAGTGGCGGCTGTGGCTGCCCAACCGCTTGCCGGCAATCCAGGCCGATCCCGTTCGTCTGCGGCAGATTCTGTTCAATCTGCTGAGCAATGCGCACAAGTTCACAACGACGGGTACGGTGGTGTTGGGCGCAGATGTGCTCCTGCCCTACCTGCACATCTGGGTGCAAGACACGGGCAGCGGCATTCCGGTAGAAGTGCAGGAGCGAATCTTCGAACCATTCGTAACGGTGGAGTCTGGGGACAAACGCCGGGAAGGAGTAGGACTGGGTCTGGCGATCACGCGACATTTAGTCGCCCTGCACGGCGGGGATATCTCGCTGGAAAGCACGCCAGGTCTGGGCAGTACGTTTCACATTTACCTCCCCCTACCAAGCCTGGCGGGCGAGCAGGTCGAACTGTCAAACTCTGGCAAGAAGAGTCTGCTGGTCATCGTGAAGGAGTCGCCACCGCAAGAGATTGTCTACCTGGGCCAGGCGCAGGGCTGGGAGCTCCATATGCTGCGCCATGAAGATGACCTGGAAAAGGTGATCACGCGCACCCGTCCGGCGGCTCTGGCGTGGGACGTGTCTAACGCAGGGTCCGACGACTGGCGCTTGATTCAGCGCATCCGTTCGTATGCCCCGCTGTGCCGGCTGCCGTTCATTGTCTATGGCTATCAGAAGGCTGAGAACACCGTCAGCATGACGAATGTCCTGCTCAAGCCGCTCTCCGAAACGGCTCTGTTTGACGCGCTGCGTGCTCTGCATACGGAAGAAAATGCAGGCTGCATCTTGATTGTGGATGATGACCCGCAGGCACGAGATGTCTACCAGCGTATCGTCTCCTCCGCATTGCCCAGCCACGCTGTGCGCCTGGCGGCGGATGGGGCCGAGGCGATCCGCATTCTGCAGCAAGATACCCCAAGCCTGGTGCTGCTCGACCTGATGATGCCCACAGTGGACGGCTTTGAAGTGCTGACCTACATGCGCCAGACCCCGCAAACGCGCCTTGTGCCGGTGGTTGTCATCAGCGGCAAGATGTTGACATTTGAAGATGTCAAGCGCCTGAACTACACACACGTGACCGTACAGACCAAGGGTATACTGACCCCTGCTGAGATCGAAGCATCGCTGCTCCAGGCGCTCACGGGTGCCACCTCGCTCAACCCTGGCACGAGCGAGCTCGTCAAGTCGGCGGTTGCCTATATCCATCAGAATTTTGATCGGAGCGTTTCCCGCACCGAGATATGCGAAGTAATTGGCGTGAGCAAAAATTACCTCAGCCACATCTTCCGCCAGGAACTGGGTATTACGCTAGGTGAATACATCAACCGCTACCGCATCGAGATCGCCAAGTCGCTGCTTGATACGACATCCAATAGTGTCACCTTCATCGCCAACCAGGTCGGCTTTGACGATCCGGCGCACTTCAGCCGTGTTTTCTCGAAGTATGCGGGGTGTTCGCCACGAGGTTATCGCAAGCAGCTCAGTGGCCGCAGCGAGAGCGAATAACCGGCGAGAAAAGGGGCCAGGGCCGCATTCTCTCGCCGGTCGGGGACGAGGTTATGGACTACAGAGCCGGATCTCAAGCAGCCCGTTCTCGGAGTGTTCGGGTTCCGGCACGACCAGACCGTTGAGGGTGACCTGTTCGATGGTCGTCTGACCCAACAGCGGCACCAGGCGCAGCCGCACGTCTTTGTGGGGACCCACATACTCCAGTGCGAGGGTGGAGCCCTGGATGGCAGCCGATACGGACGTCACACCGTCCATATCATGCAGCCGCAGTGTACCATGGTCCAGCAGGTAGGCGTCGATAATCAGGGGCGTGAACGGGGCTTCTTCAATGGGCCGCGCTGCCTCGAGCGTTGGGATCAGCGCATTGGCGCGCACATACAGCGGCAGCGTGTCCAGCGGAGCCTCAATCCAGCGCGTTTGCGGCCCGGTGATGATCTCGTGCGTCCCGTAGTCGATCCAGCGGCCCGCCGGGAAGTAAACCGGGCGGCAGCCCTCAACGTTGTAGATGGGGGCTACCAGCAGGTCTGCGCCGAACATGTACTGCAGGTCCATTGCGTACGTGTTCGGGTCGTCGGGGAATTCCAGGACCATCGCGCGCAGCAGCGGTAGGCTGGTTTCGTGCGCTACAACGGCATGGCTGTAGATGTAGGGCAGCAGCCGGTAACGCAGACTGGCATACTGCTGGAAGATACGGTATGCCTCGTCCCCGTAGTCCCAGGGCAGGCGCGTGGTGGTACCATGTGCGCGCGCCAGCGGTGATAACAGGCCGAACTGCGCCCAGCGGATATACAGCTCGCGCGTTGGTTCACCATGGAAACCGGCAATATCGTGGCTCCACAACGCATGGCCGCACATGCCCAGGCTCAGGCCGCCGCGCAGTGTCGAGGCCATGGCGGGGAAGGTGCAGATCGAATCGCCGCCCCACTGCGCCCCGTGCCGCTGCCCACCGGCGTAGCTGCTGCGCCCCCACACCAGGCCCACACGCCCGGTCTCTTCGGCGATCAGGTCCGACACGATGTCGTTATAGAGCAGCGTGTACAGGTTGTGGAGCTGCAGGCCGCTCATGCCGTTGTGGGCCACTACATCCAGCGGGACTGCCTCAGCGAAATCGGTCTTCAGCACATCAACCCCCATGCGCAGCAGTGGACGAACCAGTTCGCGCCACCACGCGACTGCTTCAGGATGGGTGAAATCGATGATGCACACCGGCGGATGGTAGCCCGTGTTGCCCCACAGATCGCCCGACCACACTTCGCCGTCGGGCGACATCAGGAAGTAGCCGTTCTCCTTCGCGACCGGGTAGTACTCGCTTTCTGGCCCCATGTAACAGTTCATCCACAGTGAGACGCGATAACCCATGGCTTTCAGTTCACGGATCAACCCTTCAGGATCGGGAAAGGCCGCGCGGTCCCACTGCATGTCGGCCCAGCAACCGTGCCGCTGCCAGTAGGTGTCGATGTGAAACACCGAACACGGCACATCGTGCTCCTGGAGCTGGCGAGCGCTTGCCAGCGCTTTGTCGGCGTTGTCATGATCAAATCCCGACGAGACCCACAAGCCCAGCGCCCACTTGGGGGGCAGCACGGGATAACTGCCGACCAGGCCGGCATACTGCGGGATGATGTCCTTGAGCGTTGGGCCCGCGATAACGTAGTAGTCCAGGGCGCTGTCGGGCACAATGATGCCGGACACGGAGTGATTGCTCAGGCCCATGTCAAACTGCACCGGCATCACGCTGTCGACGAACAGGCCATAGCCGCGCGTACTGATGAAAAACGGAACATTCTTGTAGGTCTGTTCGTAGTGCACTCCGGCGGGGTCGTAGTTCCACATCTCGAGCCGCTGGCCGCGTTTGTCGAACTCCGTGAATTTCTCGCCAAAGCCGAAAAAGTGCTCGTCCGGTTCGGCGGCAAAAGTCTCATGGAACGCCACGCGCTCGCCGTCTACGCGGCTAAAGCCGAAAGGCAGGACACTCAGCGTGCCCGGCGCGGTTTTCTCGCTGTAATTCTGGTCCAACAGACGGCGACCGTCTGGGCCGAAGAACACAATGTGGAACGGCTTGAGCGTGACCTGAACCTGGATGTGTTCACCTTTGATCGTCACAGAATCGTTGGTGCGGCGCAGCGTGATGGAACCGTCGGGGGCAGGAAGCTCGCGCGCGAGCCGGACTCGCGCGGGATCGGACGCATCATCTTCGAGCAGCACGCGCACAATCCCCGGCGCAACTACGCGGATGATGATGGAGACCTCCTCGCCCGTTTGAGTGACGCCCTTCAGGTTGACGCGATCCCTGCCTGAGTCGACAACGGTAGCTTCTACAACGTACTCCGGCCCGTCATGGTCGTCTCGACCGCGCACCGGGAGTTCGGGCGGCTGATCGACAAAACGCGCGAATGGCACCAAGGGTGGTTTGTCTGGCATGTAGTCCATTTCTCCAAAGTATGCAAGCCGATAAATTCTTTCCCCGCAAGGGAGGAAAAACGGTCCGCGCCGCCAGCGAACCCTCGCCGCCGCTCTAACCCTTCACTGCGCCGGAGAGTACCCCACGGATGAAAAAGCGGCGGAAAATAATGTATACAACGACGAGCGGTACCACCGAAACTAGAATGGCTGAGAAAATCACCTGGAAATTGGTTGAATACTGCCCGGCGAACTTCTGAATGAATGGCAGCATGGTCGAATTGTTCGGGTCCAGATAGACATACGGCTCCAGAAACTGGTTCCAAAAGACCGGCAGCATGATGACGGACAGCGTGGCCGCCGGGACTTTCATCAGCGGAAGCAGGACGTAGCGATAGTACTGCCAGCGCGTTGCACCGTCTACCATCGCGGCATCTTCCAGGTCGCTGGGCAGTTGGGAAATGTAAGCGGTGTAGATCATTGTTGAGAGCGCCCCGCCTTTGATGTTAATGGCGATAATGGCCACGGCCTGAGCCAGATGACGTGCCGTTCCAGGCTGGTCATAGTCTGGCACGATCCCAAAGATCGCCTTTATAATCATGTATTGCGGCAACAAGATGAGCATAGGTGGCAAGACCATTTGCAGCAGGTACAGTCCATAGACGAGCCGCTGGTCACGACGCCGTAGTCCACCCAGCCCGTAGCCGGTCAGCGACGCCAGCACGTTGATACCCATCAGGCTGGCAACCGTGATTGCCAGGGTTCGCAGCAGCGTCGGGCGCAGCTCCTGCTCGTTAAGCAGCACCAACCACCCGTTATAGCGCTTGTACTTATAGAAATAGTCTTTCATCTCCTCTTCTGGGATGTCGTACTTGTCGGCCACATTCTGCAATGTGTAGCGCGGGTGAATGTAGTCGTTGGCCGGAATCCCCAGGTCTTCTTTGACCTTGGCCGGGTCGAGGTTGAGAAAGACGGTCAGGTTACCGAACTGGGCGCGCAGATCTACCTCGTCCGTCTCAGGAATCCAGAGATGCAGGTCGGCGGAGTCGGTTGTCGAAACGAAGCTGCGCACGAACAGGACATAAAATGGGAACAGGGTGATGACGCTGTAACACGCGAAAAGTGCAAATACCGCGATGTTGAGCAGCCGCCGCCGATCCGCTGGCGAAAATGGTCGCCTGGGGGTTGAAACATCAAGTGTGCGTGTTTGGTCGGTCATAATCGCAACTCAATAGTCAAACCGGCGCTGCAGACGCTGCAGCATCATGCCCAACACAACAAGCGGCACGCCGGTTTCGACGGCCAGGGTCATGCCGAGCGCTAGCCGGTCCATCTGGAATCCGTACTGGAAAAAAACGATCGACAAAAAGCGCGCTTCCGGGTTCTCGTAGAGGCCGCCCAGGGCGACCAACTCGTCAAACAGGTTAAAGGAGCCTAACAGGCAGAAGATCGTGGCGATCACGAACGAGGGAATCATCTGGGGAAAATATATCCTGAACAGACGCTGCCAGTAGGTGGCGCCATCGACTATCGAGGCTTCGATGGTCTCCGTCGGAATGCCGAGCATGCCGGATAGGAAAATCGCCATATTAAATCCCGCCGCCTTCCACCCGACCAGGATGGGCAGGATGACGGTCGTGCCCGAGGGCAGCTTGATGTTGATGGGCTTTTCGAGGATGCCGTATTCGAGCAAGAGCAGGTTGAGGGTACCGGTATTCGGCGAAAGCAGCATGGTGGCGATATAGCCCAGCGCTAACCCGGAAATCATCCAGGGTAAAAAGATAATGGTGAAGAAACCCGTCTTCATGCCGAACTCGAACATCAACAGCGCCAGGGTTAGCCCGAAGGCATAGACCATGATGTAGTTAAGTAACGTAAACCGGACCGTGCGCATAAGCGCAGGCCAATAGACGTCTTTTACAGTGTCATCTTCAAGGATGCGCGTGAAGTTGCTCAAGCCCACAGAATTGACTTCGGGATCGGAGAAATTGGCACGATCCGTGAACAGGACCGGAATCGCGATGATAAACGGCAAAATCGTCAGCCCCACGTAAAGGATCAACTGTGGCGACAGAAACAGGTAGTCGCCGATGATCCGCTGGAGTTCTCGTTTGTGCATGGGCCTGGTACCTCTCCACAAAGGGTAAACAGTGCTGGGGTTCAGGATGGGACCATTCTGAACCCCAGCTGATGTGACTCAACCCTTGCGCCTGATCGGCAGCTAGGGCATATCGTAGCTGGCTTCCCAGTTCTCTTGCGCCCAATCCAGCGCCTGCTGGACTGACATGTCGCCGGTCATGACGTCCGCCACAATCGGGTTCAGGCCACCCGCTTCCCAGTCCCAGACGCCTGATGAGCCTTCGCGGCGATAGCGCGCGACAGCTTCAGCCCCGGTCAGGCCGGACTCCAGTTGTACGGACTCGTACACCCCACCGGGTTCAAGCTCTTGCAGAACACCCAGATACTGCGGGCCGAGGAGTTCGAGCGGCTCGTCGGTTTCGTACATCACGCCGCGGCCTTCCAATTCAGCGCGCAGCTTGACCACCAACGGGCTGAACCACCACGCGAAAGCCGTCTGGATCGCTTCCCAGTCCGGGCTGTCCTGGTTGCCGGCGGGGATTACAAAGCCGTTGTCGATACCGAGCGGGCCCATAAACTGCTTCCACACTTCCTGCCCTTCGACAGGCGGCGTGGCGGGAATGCCGGCCTGATCGGCGCTGGGATCGGCGGCCAGCATCTTGTCCCAGGGCCAGGGGCCGTGCAGCATCATCACGACTTTCTTGGCGATATACGGCACTTCCATGTCCGCTTCCCATTCCAGTGTCCAGAAGTTTTCCGGCAGCCACTGATTGTCGTAAGCGGTCTTGAAGAATTCGAAGAAGTGGCGGAAGGGTGAGTCGGGAGCGTTGATCGTCCCGTTTTCGAACGCCGCGCGCTGGGCACTGCGCTGCCCGTCGGCGAATGCCATGGGAATGATATCGACATAGTTGCCGCCGATGGCCCAGTTGTGCCAGGCCTGTCCCCAGAACTGGTCGATGTCGTCGTTCGCGGCCACAGCTTCGGTGCCCGCCGCCAGGAGGGCCAGGAAATCATCCCAGGTATTCACCTCGCGCGGGCTGAGCCCCAATTCGTCTTCCATCAGATCGCGGTGGTACATCCAGGTGAAAATAAATCCCTGGTAGGGATCGAGCGAGCGCGGGCCACTATCGAGACCATACAGGTCCGACCAGGCGTTCTGCACGTCATAGGTCCAGCGATCAAACCAGGGGAAATCGGTGGTCGAGAGATCAACGAAGTTCTGGTAGTTGTCGCGCGTGACCCGGGTTGAGCCTCCAAGATGGTAGATGGGGAAGAAGGCCGGCAGGTCGCCACCGGCGAGACGGGCGGCAAATGCCGGAGCCTGGTCCTCGTTGGTCGAGAACAATTCGATCTTTATGTCGGGATACTCTTGCTCAAAGATGTTCCAGATTTGCCGTTCCGCGTTTTCATATTCGGGGTTGGTCGAGCCGACTTGCAGCACGGTCTGTTGCCGCCGTGAACGGAAACGACGGGTTTCAGCGGCAGCCGGTTCGGCATAGCTCGCAGCTACCAAGCCGGCTGCGCTTGCCGCCGAAAGACGCAGAAAATCTCGACGACTCAAACCTTTCTTGTTTGTCATGTTGACCTCCTAGATTCGGACAAAAGCATAAGCGATCATTGTTTAAATATGTACGATGGGCTCATTAATAATAGTAATAAACAGACACGGGCGTTTCTTGGACGACAGCATCAAGTTCTTGGATTAAACTCCGCTCTCTCCTTTTTCGCTGCATCGCCACCTGCTGTTCGTCGACGATCTACTACCCGGCAAACTCGCGACCGGTTTTCGGCTACCAATGTGTCTGTACGCACGCTGCGCCTGGTTCTGGGGCGCGGTCTGTCGGCCTGTCACACCGCGCGCTGCAGGTAGAGACCCCGGTTGCAAAAACGCTCTGACCGGCTATTATTGCGTTTTGTAGGTCTGGAACTTTGAAAGACACACCGTTGACGATGTGGAGAAAAAATCGCTCATGAAAGCTGCGCGGCTCTACGGACCACGCGATATCCGAATTGACCAAGTAGCCGAGCCACGCACGCCCCAAGCTGGCGAGGTGCTGTTGGCCGTCCGGGCGGTGGGGGTGTGCGGGTCAGATTTGCACATGGTGGCTGATGGCCGCATCGGGGATACCGCCTATGACAGTCCGCTGGTGTTGGGCCACGAATTTATGGGCGAAGTGCTGGCGGTAGGCGCGGATGCGGCTGATGGCTGGCATCGACCGCTGCAGGTGGGCCAGCGCGTCGCCGTCGACCCAGCCTGTCCCTGCCGGCAGTGTGAGGCGTGTGAGCATGGGCATCCCAACCTGTGCCCGCACCACACCTTTTACGGCGTGTATCCCACCGATGGCGCACTGCAAGAGCGCATGATCGTCCACGCCCAGAACTGCTTCCCCATTCCGGATGCGCTGAACGACGACGAGGGCGTACTGCTTGAACCGCTGGGGGTGGCGATCCACGCGCTGGACCTGGCGCACCTGAAGATCGCCCACAGCGTCGCCATCATCGGCTGTGGCCCGATTGGCCTGCTGATCCTGCGGCTGGCGAAGCTGGCCGGCGCTGGCCCGATCTACGCCACCGACTGCTTCCCCTGGCGGGTGGAACTTGCGCGAGCCTGGGGCGCGACCGCAGCCTGGACGGTGGACGACGGCGACCCAGTTGAACGCTTGATGGCGCTGGCCGGCGGGCGCGGTGTGGATGTGGCCATCGAGGCCGCCTGGGCCGAGCACAGCATCCAGCAGGCGGCGGATATGGCGCTGCCCGGCGGGCGGCTGGTGCTGGTTGGCATTCCTGGCGATGACCGTCTGGTGATGCAGCATTCGACCGCGCGCCGCAAGGGGCTGACCATTTTGTTGGCGCGGCGCATGAAGCACACTTATCCGCGCGCGATCCAGTTGGCGCTGGCAAAGGATCAGCTCGCGTTGGCCGACCTGGTTTCGCACCGCTTCTGCCTGGATGAAGTGAATGAGGCCTTCAGGCGCAATCTGGCCTACGAAACCGGCCTTCAGAAAGTGATAATTACGCTCTAGCGCAGGAAAACTATGGCAAAAAAATACACAATTGGAGTAGACTTCGGCACCGAATCCGGGCGGGCAGTCGTGGTCCGGGTGGCGGACGGCCTGGAGCTGGCGAGCGCCGTTTACGTCTATCCAGACGGCGTCATCGACACGCAGTTGCCCGGCAGCGATGTGCCACTGCCCCCTGAATGGGCGTTGCAGAATTCGGACGACTACATTGGCGTCTTCCAACACGCTGTGCCCCAGGCGCTGGCGGCCAGCGGCATCGACCCGGTGGACGTGATCGGCATCGGCATCGACTTTACGGCGTGTACGATGCTGCCCACGTTGGGCGATGGCACGCCGCTGTGTCGCCTGCCGGAGTGGCGCGACCACCCGCACGCCTGGGTCAAGCTGTGGAAACATCACGCCGCCCAGCCCGAAGCCGACCGGATCAACGCCACCGCGCGGCGTTTGGATCAGGAGTGGCTGGATCGCTACGGCGGCAAGATTTCTTCTGAGTGGTTCTTCAGCAAAGCACTGCAAATCCTTGACGAAGCGCCGGCAGTCTATCACGCAGCGGACCGGCTGCTGGAAGCGGCGGACTGGGTGGTGTGGCAGCTATGCGGGGTCGAAACGCGCAACACCTGCACCGCCGGCTATAAGGCCATTTACCAGGACGGTCGCTTCCCCGACACGGACTACCTGGCCGCGCTGCATCCCGACCTGGCGAACGTCGTCGAAACCAAGATGAAGCGCGACCTGGCGGCGCTGGGCGACCGCGCCGGCGACCTGACGCCCGAAGCCGCGGCCTGGACCGGGCTGCCTGCCGGCATCGCGGTGGCGGTGGCGAACGTCGATGCCCATGTCACCGTTCCGGCAGCGCAGGTGGTCGAGCCGGGCCGCATGGTGATGATCATGGGCACCAGCACCTGCCACATGGTGCTGGGCGAGGAACTGCACGCCGTGCCGGGCATGTGCGGCGTGGTCGATGGCGGCATCATTCCCGGTCAGTACGGTTACGAAGCAGGGCAGAGCGGTGTGGGCGACATCTTCGCGTGGTTCGTGGACCACGCCGTGCCGCCGGAATATCACCAGGCCGCCGCCGCCGCAGGCCTGAATCTGCACCAGTACCTGGAGCAGCAAGCCGCCCAACAAACGCCCGGCGAACACGGCCTGCTGGCGCTCGACTGGTGGAACGGCAACCGCTCGGTGCTGGTGGATGTCGACCTGAGCGGGCTGCTGGTCGGTGCAACCTTGGCCACACGCGCGCCCGACATCTACCGCGCCCTGATCGAGGCGACGGCGTATGGCACGCGCGTCATCATCGAGACGTTCGAGGCCAGCGGCGTGCCGGTGACAGAGTTGGTCGCCGCCGGAGGGCTGCCGGAAAAGAACAAGCTGCTGATGCAGGTTTATGCCGACGTCACCGGGCGCGCGTTTCGCCTGATCGGCAGCACACAGGGACCGGCCCTGGGCAGCGCCATGCACGCTGCCGTCGCCGCCGGTGCCTACCCGGATATCCAGGCCGCCGCTGCGCGAATGGGTACGCTCAAAGACGAGGTCTTTCGCCCCATCCCCGCCCACCAAGCGGTCTACGACCGGCTTTACGCCGACTACGTCATGCTGCACGACACGTTTGGACGCGGCGCCAACGATGTGATGAAGCGGCTGCGCCACATCCGTAATCAGGCTCGAGGACTCGTATGAAACTGGAACACCTGCGCGCCACTGTTGCCGAACTGCACGCCGAACTGCCCAGAAACCATCTGGTCGCCTGGACCAGCGGCAACCTCAGCGCCCGCGACCCAGAAACCGGCCTGGTCGTCATCAAGCCCAGCGGCATCAAGTTCCCCGACCTGCGTCCAGAAAACATGGTAGTGGTCGACCTGGATGGCGAGGTGATCGAAGGGGACTACAAACCCTCTTCAGACACCGCCTCACACTGTTATGTCTACCGCCACATGCCCCACGTAAACGGCGTGGTGCACACCCATTCGCGTTACGCGACGGCGTTTGCCGTCGTGGGGCGCGAGATTCCGTGTATCACCACGGCGATGGGCGACGAGTTCGGCGGCCCGATCCCCTGCGGCGGTTTTGCGCTGATTGGCGGCCAGGAGATCGGACAGGTCGTCGTCGAAACGCTTAAGGGCAGCCGCAGCCCATCGTGTTTGCTGCAGAGCCACGGGGTGTTTGCGGTTGGCCCGTCAGCAGAAGCCGCCGTCAAAGCAGCGATTATGACCGAGGACAACGCCGCCATCGTCTGGACCGCGCTGCAGATCGGCACGCCCTTGACGATTGCGCCAGACCAGATCGACCGGCTGTATGAACGCTATCAGAACGTGTATGGGCAGTGAGGGGGACAACCATGATCGACCTGAAATCGTATGAAGTTTGGTTTCTGACCGGCAGCCAGCACCTGTATGGCCCAGAGGTTCTGGACCAGGTCGCAGCGCACTCGCAGGAGATCGCGCGCGCGCTTGACGCTGCCGGCCCAATGCCGACCCGTGTCGTGTTTCAGCCGGTACTCACCACGCCGGAGGAGATCCTCGCCATCTGCCAGGCGGCGAACGCAAACCCGCAGTGTGTCGGCGTCGTCGCGTGGATGCACACCTTCTCCCCGGCCAAGAACTGGATCGCGGGCCTGGCGGCGCTCCGCAAACCGCTGGCGCACCTGCACACCCAGTACAATCGCGACATTCCCTGGGCTGAGATCGACATGGACTTCATGAACCTCAACCAGGCGGCGCACGGCGATCGGGAGTTTGGGCACATCATGAGCCGGATGCGGCTGAACCGTAAGGTCATCGTGGGGCACTGGCAGGACCCCGAGGTGCACGAACGGTTGGCGGCATGGAGTCGAGCGGCGTGCGCCTGGCACGACCTGCAGGGCGCGCGCATCGCGCGGTTTGGTGACAATATGCGCTCGGTTGCCGTCACCGAGGGCGACAAGGTGGCCGCCCAGCAGCGGTTTGGCTACCAGGTGTATGGCTACGGCGTGGGGGACCTGGTGGCGGTCGTCAACGCGGTCAGCGAGGGCGACATCGATGCGCTGGTGCAGGACTACGTCGCCCGTTACAACCTCACGCCCGATCTGCAGGTGGGCGCGGCGCGGCACCAGTCGGTGCGGGAGGCAGCGCGGATCGAACTGGGGCTGCGGCAATTCCTCGAAGCGGGCAGCTTCGCCGCCTTCACCACCACCTTTGAGGACTTACACGGGCTGGCACAACTGCCCGGCCTCGCGGTGCAGCGCCTGATGGCAGATGGCTACGGCTTCGGTGCGGAGGGGGACTGGAAGACGGCGGCGCTGCTGCGCGCGATGAAGGTGATGAGCAGCGGGCTGGTCGGTGGCTCCTCCTTCATGGAAGACTACACCTACCACTTCCACCCTGACGGCATGCAGGTGCTGGGCGCGCATATGCTGGAGGTGTGCCCGACGATTGCTGCCGGCCAGCCGCGCCTGGAGGTGCATCCGCTGGGCATTGGCGGCAAAGCCGACCCGGCCCGGCTGGTGTTCGACACGGCCCCCGGTGAGGCGATCAATGTCTCGGTGGTTGACCTGGGCAACCGTTTCCGCATGGTGGTCAACGTGGTGGACGTTGTCGCGCCGGAAGCGCCGCTGCCCAAACTGCCGGTGGCGCGGGCGCTGTGGGTGCCGCGCCCGAATCTGAAGATCGCCGCCGCCGCCTGGATCCATGCCGGGGGCGCACACCACACCGGCTTCAGCCAGGCGTTGAGCATTGAACATATGGCCGATTTTGCCGAGATGGCCGGGATCGAATTTTTGCGCATCGACGAGCACACCGAACTCTACCAGTTCAAAAACGAACTGCGCTGGAACGATGCTGCTGATGGCCAGTTTTTGCGACCATAGTCAAAAAACCTCGTACCCTAAAAACTTCATGTAATTATGAGTTCAGGCGAGAGCAAGCTCGGACTGGCTGGTAGAAGTGTGGCCCGTTTCTACCATAGGGAATGGTCTTGATCAATATGCACCCCTCAACCGGGCCAGATCATGACGGTGATCTGGCCCCAATCCTTGCCTAATGATCAGGGTGCCTGCCCGCTCAAATCCAGCCGGAAGACACCGCCGCCATCGGTTGCCAGATACAAATGTTGGCCATCGGCAGAGATCGCCAAGCCCAAGCCTGCGCGATTGTCCAGACCATCGTTGATGCGTATCCATGTTATGCCGCCATCGGTTGAACGGTATACTCCGCTCGAATGGTCGCTGGCGTAGACAATCTGCGGATTGGTGGGATCGACAAGGAGATCGTGCAGGGAACCGTTGGCCTCCAGGCCAGCTATCCCGGCCTGCCATGTTTGACCCCCATCATCACTAACATACACGCCGTAACCGTCAACACCGGCCAAAACCCGCCGTGGCGTAGTGGTACTGACCGCAATGGCGCGTACACGCGTTTCCCCAGGCAGACCGTTCACCGCCATCCAGGTCTGACCGCCGTCAACCGATTTTAATAGACCCACTTCGGTCGCCGCGTACACGGTATAGGCGTTGTCTGGATCAACAGCGAGATTGAACACGGGCATGCCGTTGATCGAAGGATGATCCACCAGGGTCCATGACGTGCCACCGTCGCCCGAAATAATCACCCCCCCGTGCCCCATTGCGCACGGGTCATGCCACTGATCGCAGCCGGGTTCGAGCAACCCAGCATAGATGCGGGTGGGATCGGACGGTGCAAATGCAATATCAACTATCGCCGCGTTCAACCAGATGGTCGACTCACCGTTTACCATATCGGGCCACAGTATCTGCCAGGATTGACCTCCATCATACGATTCGGCCAACATGTGGCCTGGGATACTCGAGCCAAGTACGCGCCCCGGTTGGCTCGGATCGAACTCAATGGCTGTCCAATCAGGTCCGAGCGGCGCTTCTGGTGTTATGAACCACACGCCGTTCCAGGTCATACCGCCATCATCGGTGCGCCAGACTCCACTGCGACCGGCTCCAAAAACATGGGCCGGATCAAGCGGATCAACCGCCACTTCGCGCACTTGTGCACCGGTATAACCGTCGCTCGCATTCTGCCAGGTGCGACCACCGTCCTCACTGAGGAAGTTGCCACCGCCATAGTTGTTAGCGAAGATGCGGTTTGGATCGTTCGGATCGCATTGCAGGTCAATCGGCCAGCCCGTATCGACACCGGGCGGTCCCCATCCGCTCGGCGGACCACCGGATACCAGTTCCCAGGTCAACCCGGCATCGGCGCTGCGGTAAATCGACTGATTGCTGCCTGCATACGCAATGTTGGGGTCGGAGGGACACATTTCAACGGCTGAAAACGCTTCGGTGATGGTCTCGATACGCGGTTCCACTACCTGGGTCCAGGTTTCGCCACCATCCTCGGTACGATAGACGCCCGCCGAACTGCGCCCTTCGGTCATCATTCGCTCGGCAGCGGGCCCGGCGACCAGATGACCGGTGGCCGCAAGCAACACGTCCGGGTTGTCGGGATGCATGTACAGGCTGCCTACATACAGGTTTTCGAGACCGTTTTCTTCACCCAGAATCTGCCATGTTTGCCCGCCATCGGTAGATTTCAGAATGCCAAGGCCACCAAATGGATCGGGATCGGTGTCGGGGTTGCCTTCGCCAACCGCCCCCCGGTCAAAGATGCCGGTGGACACGTACAGTACATCGGGATTGCGCGGGTCGATCCACATGTAGCGAGCAAGACTGGACGGTATACCGCCATCCCAGATCTTCACCCAGTTCTCACCGCCATCCGTGGTTCTAAACACGACTCCTCCGGTGCCGGAACCCCAGAGCCCATAACCAGTCACGGGCTCAGCGGTTTCACCCATCGCGTAGACGATGTCTGACGTGCGCGGATCAACGGTGAAGCCGCGGAACGTTAAGCCGCCTGCATAGTCGATGGTGATCCCGTTGTCCTTTTGGGTCCAGGTCCGGCCACCATCCGTCGATTTGTAGATATGACCGGTCACATCCGTACCCGCCCAGACGATTTGTGGATTGTGCGGATCAACTGTGAGGCAGAAGATTGGGATGTTGTCTATGGTTGGGCCGGTTTGTGGGGGGATACCATCATTACTGGGCTGCCATGTCAGTCCATTGTCAGTGCTGATATGTACCCCAGCATAGTTTTCTGTCACGTACCAGATAGTAGGATCGGCAAAGTTGTAGCGAATATCGTACCCAATACCACCTGGCGGACCGCCGGTACGAACCCACGTCAACTGCTCGACAGGAGGTATCGGGAATGGCGGCTGATCAGGGAGTGGCTCGGATTGGACGGGCGGTGCTTGCTGTGGAGGGACTGCTCCATCCAGGGTCATGGTCATATGATCCACTTCTACGGTCACATCATTCGCATGGAGAATCACCATACCGGGTGACAGAGGATCCCCAACTTCCATCAGGTTGATTATCGGCTGATCATTGAGCAACACATTGTGCTGGCTGCCGCTCACTTGCAGAGTGAGATCGAACCAGTCAGCGGTGGGCGTATCGACCAGTGACCGTTGAAGCTCAGTGAACTGCCCGGCTTCATTGCGTCCCAGGGCGAAGCTGCTGCGATGGATACGGAGATAGTTGCTGGCAGCATCGGTGGCCCGGTACTGCACTAGCAGATTGCCTTCGCTGTCGATGCGCCGTATTCGCATGGTTAGCGTGAAGTCGGCCCAGCGGCCACCGCGCGCCGCGAAGTTGCCCGGCTCGATGCGCAGGGTACCATCCACGACCGACACCCCCGGTGAGTGTTCCCAGCCGGGTAAGCCGGGATCATCGAAGTTTTCCAACCAGCCCCCCTCTTGGGCCGTTGATAGACCGGTTGACCACACACTGATTCCAAGCGCCAGGATGATTAACCACACCACTTTGCGTATCATATGTCTCCTCCTCATTGGTTTTTCAGATGTTGGTCGACGAATTGCAGTGTCGGATTGACCTTCCCCGATCATTGTACCAGAGTCAAAGTTAAGCTCAAATGGCTGAGGGGAGCAGAAATTGAAGCGGATGCATAGGCATTGAGCACCGGTGCCGATGCGCCCTGAACCCGTTCCCGCCGATAATGGAAGCATTCACACAAGCCTTGTCAAGACCATAACCATCCTCCATTCCTTGCGCTGCCGCTTTGCGTCCCGCGCGCATCACGGCAAGCTACTCGTCAGGGGGAAACCCATGCAGCGCGTCTTCATCTCCTACTCGCGCCAATACCTCACTTTTGCCGAACGCCCGGCCCGCGATCTCGACGACGCCGGGTTGGACGTCTGGCTGGTTGTGCGCCAGATCACTGGCGGCCAGCAGTGGCGTGACGCTATCTTCAAAGGCATCGACCAGGCCCAGATCGTCATCGTCGGCCTGTCGCCACCCGCGGTCGAGAGTGAGTCGATGCGCCGCGAGATCCTGGTCGCCCGCAGCCAGCACAAGCTCATCATCCCCATGATGGTCAAGGATGCGCAGGAGTTGATGAAGGGATACGAAGAAACGGCCCACCTGCTGGACGTGCAAATCATCGACTTTGAAGACCGCTACGAACGCGCCTTCCCCGAACAGCTGCGGGCACTTCCGGGCATCCAACCCATTGAACCCAGCGTCGACACCGACGCCATCGACCCGGCACCCAGGCAGTCGAACTGTTCTACACCACCCCGAACAAAATCATAACACTGCAACTGAACCACAACGGTGATACGTTCGTGTTCTCACAAACCGTCGGTGGCCAGGAGAATGTGTATCTGGAGCTCTTCACGCTGATAATCGCCGACAACGACCTGCAGCAGCTTACCCACAATTCAGTCTGGGATCTCTATCCTGTCTGGTCCTCCGATGATACGCAAGTCGCCTTTCTCTCGTGGCGCGGTGAGACCCTGGATATCTACCTGATGGCGCTTGATGGTACGGACCAAAGAGTGCTACATGACTCAGGCACGCATGACGCTGATATTCATTGGGTTGGTGACCAAATCGTCTTCACTGCCTTTAGCCAGATATGGATCGTGAACGGTGACGGCACAGGCGCGCGCCAACTCACCGATCCACCACGTGCTGGGGAATGGGGCAAGATCACTCTAAAGAAACCAGACCTGAACATCTCGAGACTGGCTGAGCCTCTAGTCCACCATTCGAGAGCTGAGCAATTGGTTGCTGTGGCATCCTGATACCGAGATGGGCCACAGTTTAGCTCGTTTCCTCCCATGATCCCATTCCACTGGGCAGTCCTGGATTACCCCCACCTCCACACCCCGTACCGATCAGTTACAATAGAGACTGAAATGATCAATTGCTGGGGCGAACATGACAAATCTGCGTGACGATTTGAAAACGCTGTTACCTCTGACCAAGTTCCAACCGCCCGCCACACAGGATACTATTGAGCGGACGTCACTGGTGGAGCGCTATGTCAGGCTGCGCAAAAGAACCGGCTGACTCTGGTTTCTGCACCGGCTGGTTCCGGCAAAACGACTCTTGCTGCTGATATGGTGCATCGAGTTGATGATGCAAACGTGAAGTGGCTATCCCTTGATAGGGGCGACAACGATTTGCGTGCATTCGGGCTAGCGGTTACGCTTGCTATTCTTGATGAGCCAGAGTCGGACCTTCTTACGCTGGTGCAGCAGGGGCAAATAGAGACCCGTCAGTTGGCGAGCGTGCTTATCAATCGGCTGGCTGAACGATCGACTGCACCATTCATTCTGGTGTTGGATGATCTGCATCTACTCACTGAGCAAGTTATTTTTGAGTACCTCGATTATTTCATCGAGCGACTACCTCCCCAGGTTCATATTGTGGTAACCACCCGTTCCGATCCCCCCCTGGCGCTGGCGAAGCTGCGGGCACGTGGCGACCTGGCGGATTTCCGGCTGGACGCGCTGCGCTTTGACCACGACGAAGTCGATGTTCTGCTCAACCAGTTGCTGAAACTGAACATCTCAGATGCGCATATTGACCTCATGGTTAAGCGAACGGAGGGCTGGATTGCGGGGCTGCGTCTGCTGGCGCTGTCACTTGAGACAATTGACGAAGGCAAACGCGAACAGTACATCGCAGACCTGTCACAACAGGATCGCTACATCTTTGATCTTCTGGCAGAAGAAGTGCTGGCACAGCAACGCGAGGAGATCCACCAGTTTCTACTGGAAACGTCAGTTTTGGATGAACTGACGCCGGAATTATGTAGCGCTGTCACGCAGCAGCCCGATGCAGCAGCTATTCTGCGCGATGTGCACCAGCACAATCTGTTCCTTGTTGCTTTGGGTGATGGCTCCTATCGCTATCATGCACTGTTCCGCGACTTCCTCCAGTATCAGCTCAAATGGCGTGGAGACAGAATCCTCAAGCAACTCCATTATCGAGCGGCTGCGGCGCACCAGAGCCCCATGCAAAAGCTTCACCACCTTATCTCGGCAGGGGCATGGGAGGATGCCATCCGCCAGATTGCTGATATCGCTATGGCGAATGTCGGCGTCTTGATTGGCTCGCGGCTCGCTTCGCTTATTGAGCGTATGCCGGAGGAAATGCAAGAGCACAATCCCTGGCTGTTGGTCATTCGTGGGGCCTTGCACACCGAGCAGGGGCATAATGCGCTTGCCCTTCCGCTCGTTAACAAAGCAAGAGATTTGTTCAAACAGCAAGGTGATTCAGCAGGTGAAATGCTCGCAGTCGGCCTTATAGTCGGAACTCAGCCGAATATGGCGTATGACGAGTACGTCACCGTATTTGAGTGGTTGCATGACGAGCTATCACATATAACACCGGAACTGCAAATTGCCCTGTTGAATGACGCCATGTGGAACAGTGTCTGGAACTACCAGCTAGAACGCACTGAATACTATCTTTTGGAGTATATCGATAGGGTCATCCAAAATGATAATCCGGTAACGTATCGGACGACAGCGCAGTATATCGCCGAACCCTTGTTTTGTACGTCAAGAGGTGCCCAGCCATTCGAACGTGTCCTCCCCCATATGGCAAAGCATGGAGAAACCGATGCAATTATCCAGATGGGTGTGTACAACATCCGAGCGATTCTGGCTGTATTGCATGGCGAGCTGGAGCAGGCGCAGCAGTGGCTCACGTTGTCACATCAGATCGATCAAACTTATGGCGGTTTCGCATGGGTAAATACCCTCATTTACGGTATGCTGCTTGCCATAGTCCTAATCCGCCAGGATTTTTCTTCATTTGATCGTTACTATGACGAAGCGATGCAGTCGTTCGGTCAGCAGGACACCGCAAGCATGAAATTAGCAGAATTTCTCTATTTGCGGGGTCGGCGACTGTTGCAAGAAGAGCGGATTGATGAAGCTCAACATCTCACAGACGACATGCAGCAGTACATCATTGTCAAAGAACATGAAAAGTTGCACATTGCGCTCCAGGGACATATCGCACAGTCCAACGGTAACCTTGACGAAGCGCTATTTCAGATGCAGCGTGCGGTAGCCTACCGGCTATCTGTTTACCAGTTACCTGCAAGCTACGTCGTGCAACTCAGCCTGGCATTGATTCAATGGCATCGCAATGAACGCGACCAGGCGTTGCGGACGTTTCAGGAGACACTGAAACCACTCGTCGCCTGGGGCTATCCCGGCATTGCAGTGCAAGCAGGCCATGAGATGATTCCTCTTTTTGAAGCAGGCGCAGACGCGGGAATTTATCCCGATTTTTGCCGTACCTGCATCGCGATCTTGCGTCCCAGTTATGAAACACGCCCGGTCAATATTCCCGATTCAAATGAAACGCTCACCCCACGCGAGGTGGATATTCTGCGCGAAATTGTCGCCGGTGCTTCCAACCGCAAGATTGCGGAGAAACTGGTCATCAGCGAGAACACTGTCAAGTCGCACATCACGCGCATCCTGAGTAAATTGGATGCCAGATCGCGCACCGAAGCTGCGGCTCGTGTGCATAAGCTGGGCATCAGACTTTAGCACCCCCGATTTCATACCCTCCTTCACATTACTTCATACCTTTGAGTGAAGACCCACCGGGCAGACATCCTGTAAAGTGAAATGTGTTTGCTGGCTCGAAGGAGAAAGTAGATGGCACAGGCCAAGATGATCCCAACCGCTCGACAGGCTCAGTATTCCGATATACGTTGTATCAAAAACAACGCGACGGGAGAGACACTCATGTTTCTCAAGACAGCACGCGACACAAACGGGAGCTATGTCGAGTTCGAGTTGACCTCGCCGCCCAGCTTTGAAGGGCCGCCCAATCACGCCCACCCCCTGCAAGAGGAAAGGTTCACGGTCATTTCCGGCAAATTGGGTGTGGAGCTAAACGGTAATCAGCAGGTACTCGGTCCCGGTGAGGAGATCGTCGTCCCTGCAGGCAAAACGCATCGGTTTTGGGGTGCTGGCGAAGAAACGGTAAAGGCAACCGTACGTCTCACACCAGCTCTGCACTTCGCGGAACTGCTGGACATCACGTGCCGTTCTGCCAACGAACGCAACAGTGAGGAACCCACCCTGATTGATGGCGCTGTCCTTCTGCAACGTTACAGAGATGAATACAAACCTGTGTTTTTGCCACTTCCAGTTCGGGTTGTCGTCCTACCGTTTCTGGCAATTGTTGGACGTCTGATGGGCCGTGAGCGCGTCATCAATCAGTGGATTTCTGAACACTACACATAACAACGCATCGCATCACATCATACGCCGACGTTGTTGCTCATGTGCAAGCCGCATTGAGCGTCATACTCAAAACCATTACGGATGATCGGAGGGTCGAATGAAACTGCTCAATAAGTTCTTCATCGCATTGCATGTCTTCATATACCGCAAAAGCGGAGGAAAACTTTGGGGAAAAGAGGGGGGACGCGACGTGCTTTTGATGACAACCATCGGGCGAAAAACTGGTAAGGCGCGCGTGAATCCTGTTTGCTACGTGCCGGATGGTGATGGCTATCTGGTATTAGCCAGTGCAGCAGGCGCACCGAAGCGTCCTGGATGGTACTGGAATGCAGTAAAAGGCTTAGCCCCGGTTGCAATCCAGATCAAAGATTCAATAATGGCGGTTCATGTTGTCGAAATTCAGGGTGACGAGCGTGAAACCGCTTATGAGAAGTACAAGCAGGCGATGGGAGTCGAGCTGATTAATCGCTATGAAAAAAAGGCGGGCATTGATTTTCCATTGTTGAGGCTGACACCACAATAATCCATAGGTCGTGTACAAAAGCACGGTGATCCGGCGATAGAACATGAGCGATTATTGACTAAAGCGGTTGTTTGGCGCTGACCCGGACAGCGCTGGAGCGGATTCTCCCCTGGCCTGAAGTGCGGATACTGTGAGGGCAATGATGGATCAGGATATGGTGTGTCCGCATTGCGGGCAGGCATTTGACGGGAGGGACCCGCGGGTGCAGTACCTGTCCCTCGCGACAGAACAATCGGACTGAGGAAGTCGGTCCGCCTGCCAGTGAAGATTACAAAGCCCCTCAAGTACACAATATACTTGACCTGCCCCCGATCATTGGTTCTTCCGCAATTTCAGTACCTAAATTTCGCCCAAATTAAGTGACAAATTGCCACGAGCCAAAAGCGGGGCTAAACCGAGAGTGAAAGAATGCGCAAGGGGATGTTTGGCA
>JAADYV010000029.1 GCA_010092855.1 Chloroflexota bacterium
CAGGACTTGCTCTTCGACCAGCGGACGCTGTGGCATCACCGCGCGCTGGCAGCAGTGCTGGGCGCGATCCTGCGCCTGCCCCCGGTCAAGCGCACGCTGGCCCGGCAGCAGGTTAAATCCCGCTACTTGGACGCGCTGATCAGCAAGGCCAGCTCGTGAGATTCAAAGCGGGCTTGCGGTGGCTGGTGCGCTCGGTGATCGGGCGTTGGCTGATCGGGTGGACCTTCGCGCACGCCAGTTCTGCGCTCCCCGTGAAGCGGCTATACGAAACGCCCAACCTGGTCGCCTTCCACCACCCGCGCCCGTCGTACCCGGCGCACGTGCTGATCGTGCCGAAGGCGGCGCGCAGCACTCTGCTGGACCTGAGCGCCAACGATGCGCCATTCCTGGTCGATCTGCTGGATGCGGTGCGATGGCTGGTGGTGGAACTCGATCTCACGGCATACCGCCTGATCGCCAACGGCGGCGACTACCAGGATGTGCCCCAGGTGCATTTTCACCTGATTTCCGATGAGGCCGGTGATCGAACTGATGGTGACTGAGCTGACGGTGGCGTTGATGGCGGGCGGCCAAAGCACGCGCATGGGCACCGACAAGGCGCTGGTCGAGCTAAGCGGGCAGCCCCTGATCGAACATGTCCTGACGCGCGTCACTACGCTGCCGGACATTCGCCAGACGCTGCTGATCACCAACCACCCGGCGCGTTATGCTCACCTGGAGCTGCCCACCTTTCCGGACGTGATCCCCGGCAAAGGCGCGCTGGGCGGCATCTACACCGCGCTGCGCCACAGCCCGACGCCGTTCGTGCTGGTGGCCGCCTGTGATATGCCATTTATCCAGCCGCTGCTGCTGGGCTATCTGCGCGAGGTGCTCATCGCGGCAAACGGGGCGCTGGACGTGATCGTGCCGCGTGTGGCGGGACGTCCGCAGGGGTTGCTGGCGATCTACAGCCGGGCCTGCCTGCCCGCCATCCGCGCTGACCTGGAGTCTGATCTCCTCAAGGTCATCGGCTTTTACGACCGGGTGCGCGTGCGCTATGTGGATGAGGCAGAGTATGCGCCCTTCGATCCGCAGGGCCGCTCATTCTTCAACGTCAACACTCCCCACGACCTGGAGAAAGCACACCAGATCATCAACGACACAACCGGTTAATCATATCCTGGAGGACCCTATGCCCCCTACACCGACTCAATCCACCTCCGACCCCTTAGCTGAAGGCGCAGCCCCGGCGTTGTACTGGGCGTTGGAAAGGGGCACCGCCGCCAAAATGCCCGGTCATGTCATTGCCGAGGCGCACCTGACGATCTATGTCGATGGGCAGGAGTTGGCGACCCTGGCGTGCAGTCCACGCGATCAGGCAGCGCTGGCGGTGGGTTTTCTGTTCAACGAAGGGCTGCTTCAGGCATGGGAGGATGTGCGGCTGCTGCGGCTCAACACGCCGGGTACAGTGGTGGATGTGTTCCTGCGCTTTCCGCTAGACGGTGCGCCGCGCCGCATAACCCTCACCTCCGGGTGCGGCGGCGGGATCACGTTCCAGGACCTGCTGGCCGATTTGCCCCCGCTGCAGACACCATTCACTACCACACCCACCGCCCTGTTCGAGCGGATGCGCGATATGCAGACAGCAGCGCATCTTTACCGCAATGTGGGCGGTGTCCACAGCGCGCTGTTGGGCACGCCGGAGCGCAGCGTGTTCAGCGTGGAGGACATCGGGCGACACAACGCGATTGATAAGCTGGCGGGAAAAGCGCTGCAAAACGGCATCGACCCACGCGACCATATGCTGCTGACCAGCGGGCGCATCAGCGCGGAGATGGTACACAAGGCGCGGCGTATGGGCGTGCCCCTGATCGCCAGCCGCACCTCGCCCACCAGCACCGCCGTCCTGCAAGCCGCTGCCTGGCACATCTGCGTGGTGGGCTATCTGCGGGGTCACGGTCTGCGCGTGTATACGCACCCCCAGCGGCTGGGGTTGGAGCCGTTTGGGGGCAATACAGGCAAGTGACCATCCGAAGGCAAACAGCGCGGCAAGTAAGGGCGTATTGCGATACGCCCCTACAGAAGCGGAACCGGCTTGAGATTAAGCCATCAGATACTCGTGGATGGCGTTGGCGGCCAGGATGCCGTCGTGGGCGGCATGGCTGACCAGGAACGGCCCGCGCACCGCGTCCCCACCGGAATACACGCCCTCCAGGTTGGTTGCGCCGGTTTCCTCATCCACTGCGATCTCGCCCCATTTTTTCGTTTCCAGTTCGGGTTCGTGTTCGCTCATCAGCGGATCAGGCCAGTAGCCCAGCGCCAGCACCGCGGTGTCGATCTCCAGGGTGTAGGTGTCGCCCTCGATGGGCACCGGGCGGCGGCGGCCACTGTCGTCCGGCTCGCCTAGTTCCATGCGCTGAATCTCGACGGACTGGAGCTTGCCGTCCGGGCCAGCGAAAAACTCGGTAGGCGCTTCCAGGTAGATGAATTCCACGCCCTCTTCGATGGCCAGCTCGCGCTCCTTATGCGACGCAGGCATCTCCTGATCGGTGCGCCGGTAGATCAGACGCACATCCGGCTTCCAGCCCTGCTGCGTTTGCAGCCGGACCGCCGTCCGCACACAGTCCATCGCCGTGTCGCCGCCGCCAAAGACCGCCACCCGCCGCCCAACCTGTGGAAGTTCCATCATGTCCGGCGGGCGCAGGTGGTCGGGCACATAGACCGGCAGCAAGAAGTTCGTGCCAGCATACACACCGGGCAGTTTGCGCCCCTCGATTCTAACCTTAGCGTCGATCATCGCACCTACGCCAAGGAATACCGCGTCGAAGTCGTCGCGCAGCTTTTGCAGCGGGATGTCCTCGCCGATGCGCGTATTGTACACAAACTCTGCGCCCAGTTTTTCCAGGAACGTGATCTTGTCGTGCACGATCTCGCGCGGCAGCTTGTAGGTGGGGATGGCGTAGGTCAGCCAGCCGCCCGCCGACGGCAGCGCATCGTACAGCGTGACAGCGTGCCCTTTTTCCAGCAGCCGCTGCGCCACCGAGAGTCCGGCTGGCCCCGCGCCAACCACCGCCACCCGCTTGCCGGTGGAGGGTGGGCGCTCGACCCCCGGGCCGTGCACACGCGCATAGTCGGTCACAAACCGTTCCAGCGCGCCCAGCGCCACCCCCTGGCCGCGCTTATCCAGCACACACGCGCCTTCGCACAGGTTGTCCTGGGGACACACGCGCGAACAAATATCGGGCATGGTGCTCGTTTCCTGGTAGATGGCCGCCGCGTCCAGGAATTTACCTTCGGCGATCAGTTGCATGGCAGAGGGGATATCGTTGTGGAACGGGCAGGCCACCACGCACGCTTCCTTCGGGCACAGCAGGCAGCGCTCGGCTTCGGCCATCGCGGACTGTTCGTCAAAGGATAATTTCACGGCGGCAAAGTCTTGCACGCGCGCTTCGGGCGGGCGAATCGGGACCTCTTGTGGGGGAAGTTTGGCTTTGGCTTTGCGGTCAACCTTGACCGCTCCGGAATCAGGATTTGCAGATGACATGGTATAGTTTGGACCTTTCGCTAAGTTATAGTTTGTCGTCGATAGGAAAGGTAGCCGGCAGCGTGCGTCATGGGAATCAGGGCTGCAATGTCAGGTCAACGTGTTTTCCTTTGTTGGTTTGCGTCCGGCCAGATGGCTGCAATGTTTTTTGCGCATATCGTTAAAGAATCTGTCTGAACAAGGTGGCAGCGGCCTGGTATACGGCTGAATCGTCGCCCAGTCCGACCAGCGACTGCCCGCTGAACTCATACTCCAGTAATGCTTCGTCATACGGGATTGTGCCCAGCAGCGGAAAGTCCAGCCCGTCGATGCGCTCTTGCAGGGGCTGGGGGATGGTGTCTCCGCGCAAACCGTTGAGCACCAGGTACGTGTTTTCGATGTGGATGTCCAGTTCGTCGCGGAAACCGCCGATGCGTTCGGCAGCCGTGATCCCGCGCTGGGAGGGATTGGTAACGACCAGCAGCGCTTCCACGTCGCGCGTGGTGCGGCGGCTGAGGTGCTCCATGCCCGCCTCGTTGTCGACCACCACGTAGCGGTAGTTCTTGCTCATGGCGTCGATCACGCTGCGCAGGTTGTGGTTGACAGCACAGTAGCAGCCCGGCCCCTCCGAGCGCCCCATCGCGACCAGATCGAAGCGGTCGCTTTCGGCCACGCTGGAGCGAATCTCATAGTCGAGATAGTCGTGTTTGTTCATACCTCCGGAGAGCGTGCCCATCGCTGCGCCCCCCGCCGTTAAAGACTCCTGGACCTGTTTGAGCAAATCCTCGCGGATGTCGCCCACCGTCCATTCCAGCTCCACGCCCAGCACAATGTTCAGGTTGCTGCTGGGGTCGGCGTCAATCGCCAGGATCGCGCCGGGTTGGGATTCCATCAGGTACTTGATCACCAGGGCGGCGATGGTGGTTTTGCCCACCCCGCCTTTGCCCGCGAGTGCAATGGTGGTTGTCATGATTGTGATTCCTCAAGCTGCGCGGAAAGCGTCCGCGCCATAGCGGTAGCCGCATCGCGCAGGGCAGCGACATGATCGTACACCGCAATGCCCTGCCGGTCGGCAGTCTGAACGTCGAGCGCGTGGGGCAGCGTGCCCAGCAGTGGGATACCGGGCGATTCAGCGGCCAGGAACTCGGCATCCCCTTCGCCCCGCACCTTGTTGCCGACCAACCACAACCGGTCCAGGCCGAGATCGGCGGCCAGCGTTTTGATCTTGGCGGCGGTGCCCAGGCTGCGGCGCGTGGGTTCGACCACGATGACCAGCGCATCGACAAAATCGACGGTGGCCCGGCCCAGGTGTTCGACCCCGGCGTACATGTCCAGGATCAGCACGTCGTCCTCGCGAAAGAGCAGGTGCGTGAACAGCGTCTTGAGCATGGCGCTTTCCGGGCAGATACAGCCCGACCCGCCCAGGTCCACCGAACCCATCTCCAGCAAGCGCACATCGCGATGCAGCACGCTGAAACGCTCCGGCAGGTCTTCGACGCGGGGATTCAGCGTGAAGAAGCCGCCGGTGGTGCCGGGTTTGGCTCCGGTGCGCTCCTCGATCAGTTCATCCATCTCGGCGATAGGGCTCAACTGCGCGCGTAGGTCCGGCGGCAGGCCCAGCGCATCCGCCAGGCAGGGAGCCGGGTCCGCATCGACGGCCAGCACCTCGCGCCCAGCGTCGGCATAGGCTTGCGCCAGCAGCGCCGCCAATGTGGTCTTGCCAACACCACCTTTTCCGCTGATGGCCAGTTTCATAGTCTGTTGTCCGTGTGTATGTGTATGGTCATCGATGTTGTTTTCAAGTCGGGATAGGGGCAAACCAGAAGTTCGTTGGCCCGATCCGCATATCTGGTACGCAGGGCGAGGCAAACCTCGCCCCTACGAAAAACACCTCGAACGGGAAGCCCCACAAAGCTGTGGGTCTAAGATGTCGCGGCCTGTCCCGCTTCGGCTCCGGCACTCTCGGCTTCCTCCGGCACTTTGAAATCCGGCGGCAGCAGGTTCCCCTCGGTGACGATGCGCGGCACGATTTCTTCCCAGCCGACCGCCATCAGGTGAATGCCGTTGACGCCTTCCTTCTGGCGGATGGCCTCGATCAGTTCCAGTGTGATGGCGACGCTCTCTTCCTGCACACCATCCCCAGCGTCTTCCAATCGCTTGAGCAACGGCTGCGGGATGCTGACCCCAGGCACGTCACGGTCCATGTACTGCGCCATCTTCAACGACTTGACGGGCGTGATGCCCACCAGGATGTAGACCTTGTCCAGCACATCGCGCTTGGCCAGCTCGTTAAGCCACACGTCCAGTCCATCCGGGTCAAACACCAGGTTGGTCTGGAAAAACTGCGCGCCCGCATTGATCTTCTTGTGTTCGCGCAGCGCCTGGAACTCGGGCCGCGAGGCAAACGGCGAGGCCGCCGCCCCGATGAACAACTGGGGCGGGAACTTGATCGGACGTCCGTCCAGGTAGTGGCCTTCGTCGCGCATCCGGCGCAACAGCCAGATCATCTGGACCGAGTCGAGATCGACCACGTCCAGGCGGCCCATCGGCGGCGGCCCCATGCGCCCGCTGTCCCCGGAGAGACAGAGCACGTTGCGGATGCCGAGCGAACTGGCCCCCATCACCTCCGATTGGAGGCCGGTGCGCGTGCGGTCACGGGCCGCGATCTGCATCACCGGCTCGACACCGCGCCCCAGCGCGTGGATGCTGCACGACATACTCGACATACGGCAGGTGGCCGAGGGATTGTCGGTGAAGTTGACGGCAGCCACATAGGGCGCGACCAGGTCCACCATACGGCACATCTTGCCGGTCGCGGTGGACATCGGCGGGGCGACCTCGCCCGTCACGACGAATTCACCCGCCTTCAGACGGCGCTCCAGTTCGGAGAGCGGTTCTTCATACCCCGGCGGATGGTATTTCGAGTCACCCTGCCACCAGTCCTGCTGGCGGATGGGATAGAACACCGAGTCCCAGGTGGCGGCGCGTTTGGCCGCCTTGCGGGACAGCATCCCGCCGAAGAACTTGCCCATTCCAACTTCGCGCATCTGGTGCCAGACATCGCCCCAGGTTTCGGTACCGACCTGGTCCCAGTCGAGCGGGGGCAGTACTTCGAGCAGTTTTTCCTCGCGCCCCATCTTGAAGGCGCGGTCGTAGATGTGATACCAGATGCAGGGGCGGGTCTCGTCGACATAACAACATTCTTCCGTCGAGCCACCACACGGCCCGTTGCGGACCCCCTTGGCGCACTCCATCGGGCAGATGAAGGCTGTCTCTTGCAGCAGGCAGTTGCCGCACATCCGGCAGCCAAACAGCGGCCCTTTCACACGGCGTTCGAGATAAGCCAACAACCGGCTGGCGCGGGGTTCGCGCTTGAACGGCATAAACGGCGGTTGCCAGCGGCGTCCGGGCGTAAAAATCGGCATTGTTGTCTCCTTTGTCCGTTTGCGATGCTCACCCCACACACCCCGGCATGGGTTTAAGCAGTCGTTTCCTGTTGCAGATATGAGTCTGCATAAATCACCTTATTCAGCAGGATTTGCACCGTCTTCCAGATCGCAACCTGCTCTGGATCGGTCATGTCCACGTCATCGACGGTGGGTTCTTCCATCGCGGCCACACGATCATTCAACTTGATGTACAGCTTGCCCAGTGGCGTGCTGTCGTCGCGCGTCTCGACAATGCGGATCATCTCCTTGAGGTCTTCGTCGAGCGGGTCAGCGATCATCATTTGCAGGCCCGCGCCCATCAACATCGCGCCGTAGACACGGTTGATCAGGCTGCGGTTTTCGCGTGGGACGGCGTTGGATACATTCGAGAGACCGATCGAAATCTGCGGCGGCGGGTCCCACACCACTTGCAGCGTGCGGATGGCCTCGATCAGTTCCGGGCAGTATTCCTGGCAGCCGGAAACCGTAAGCACCAGCGGGTCGATGATCAGGTCGGTGATCGGGTAGTCGATCTCCAGCATACGCGGGATCAACTGCTCGATGGCGATGGTCACGCGCTCGTCCGCGCCAACGGGAATCCCGCTCTTGCCCATCGTCAGCGCGAGCAGGCGGGCGTTGTACTGTTTGGCGACCGGCGGGACCTTCTCCAGCCGCTCCGGTTCCGCCGAAGTCGAGTTGATGATCGGCTGGGCCTTGGTGACCTTCTTCAGCCCGGCTTCGATGCCGTTCAGGTTAGTGCTGTCGAACGAGATCGGCACGTCCACTACGGCTTCGACGGTTTCGACCATCCAGGGGAACACTTCTTCCCAGTCTTTTTTGCGCGGCCCCAGGTTGAGATCGAGCGCTTGCGCCCCCGCCTCGACCTGTTGCACGGCCAGTTCCTGGAAGAAAGCGGCATTGCGTTCCTTAAGGGCATCTTTGACACGCTGCGAAATAATATGGATATTTTCACCAATGATATACATAGACTGTTCCTTTTCTAAACCATTTCCGCCTGCACCGTTGGAAAACGCGAGAGGTCAGTGTGGGGCAGGAACAGCGCGGATGTAAATGCTTCATAAAACCGGTTGTCGGCAGACAGCTCGATGTAGGTCATCCGGTCGGCAATCGCTTTCAGGTGGCGGCGGGCGTCGCGGTCGATGAGGGCATGGTACGCGCCGCGCACCGACGTGTTGCCCAGAAAGTGGAACTGCTCCCAGGGTAAGTCGGGCAGCAGGCCGATTTGCACAGCCTTTTCCACGTTGATGTACTGGCCAAACGCCCCGCCGATCATCACCTGTTCGACCATGTCCAGCGAGACGCCGACACTCTCCGCCAGCACTGCGTACCCGGCGTAGATGGCGGCTTTCGCGCGCAGCAGATTGTCGATATCGACGTGCGTGATGACGATGTCCTCGCCCGTCGCCGTCTCATCGCCCCAGGCGACCACGTACTCTGGCCCGTGTAGGCCGGTGCGCACGCGGGAAGTCGGCAGGTCGAGCTTGATGTTGCCGCTTTTATCGAGCAAGCCGGTAAGGAACATTTCGGCCAGCAGTGAGATGAGACCACTGCCGCAGAACCCGCGCGGCGCTTTGCCGCCGATCACACGGCAGGTGGGTTCGTAGGTCGTGTGATGAATCCAGACCTCTTCGATAGCGCCGTTGGTGGCGCGCATCCCGTGCAGCACACCCGCGCCTTCGAAGGCCGGGCCTGCTGAACAGGCACACGTCACCAGCCAGTCCTGGTTGCCGAGGACTGTTTCACCGTTGGTGCCAACATCCATGAACAGGGTCACCGGCTCGGTGGTGTAAAGTTCCGTCGCCAGCACCCCGGCAGAGATATCAGCGCCAACGTAGCTGGCCACGCCCGGCAGACAGTCCACCGTCGCGTGGGGCACGATGTCCAGGCCAACTTCATGTGCGGTCAGGGTGGGCGGGTGGTTCATGCCGGTGATGAACGGCGAGAGCCGGATGCTTTCGGCGGGTATCTGGAGCAAGAGGTGCATCATGGTGCTGTTGCCGGCCAGCGCCACCTTAAAGACTCGGTCCGGCGTGGTGCTGGCACGCTTACAGACGGTGTGGAGCAAGGCATTGACCGTTTCCAACACGAGGGTTTTCAACTCGGCACCACCGTCGCTTTTTCCGGCGTAGATGATGCGCGAAATCACATCTTCGCCGCGCACAATCTGGCCGTTGTATTCAGCGGCCTGAGCCACTACCTGGCCGGTATGCAAGTCCACCAGCCACACCGTCACGGTCGTAGTGCCGATGTCGATGGCGGCACCCCAGATGGGCGTGTCTTCCGGCAGATGCCCTGGCAGGATATCGAGCACGGTGGCGAGGTCGGCGGGCCGGTCCCAGGTTTCGGTTTCTAGCAGGATCGTGATACGCCAGTCCCCTTCGCGCAGCGCGGGACCGAGTTTGCGCAGCACCGCCAGCGGCGCATTGAACACCTGTTGGCCGGTGTGGTGACGCAGCGCAAGCTGCACCCGGCTCCAGTCGTCGGTCTGGTCGTCCATGTTGGGCGGCGGCAGGTCCAGGCGCAAGTATTGCAGCGTCTGGGACTGCGCCGGCTCGTAGCCGGGCGGCAGCGTGACTTCCGCCGCTGTCAGGTCGGTGGTTAACCGCCGTTCGACCTTCTCCTGTTCCGGCACAACAACCGATATGTTACTTTCGATCACGGCCTGGCACGCCAGCGCGTAACCTGCCGCCACATCTGCGGCGGTCAGGCGTTGGGTGCTGCGGTGGCGAACCTGGCCGGTTTTGATGAATACAGCACATCGCCCGCAGCGGCCCTGGCCACCACATGGCTGGGTGATCTCCTGCCCGGCAAGCGCAGCCGCTTCCGTGAGCAGGGTTCCCGTGGGCACGTTGACGGTGCGCGTGCCGATAAAGGTTACGATGTGCTGGCGTTGCATCAGGTGTGTACCACCCTCAAAAACTAAGTGCTGCTTTCCGCCTTAGAGCACGTCTTTCATGAAACTCGGCAGATCAACAGCTTCGCGCGGGCCAACGGTGATTTCCCAGTCGGGCAGTTCCTCTTCCAGCTCCCCAGATAGCACCGCGACGTGTCCTGGCAGTACGATCCGCTTGCGGTTGACCTTGCTGGCGACATCAAACTGCTTGACCGATTTGGCGATCCGCTCGGCATCGAACTTGCCCGCCGCCCACGCGGTGAGGACGCTCATGCCCTCGGCGTCGGCCACGATTAACCAGGCCGGCATACCCGAACTCTCGATTTCGTTAGCTACACCAAAGTAGGTGATGCTGAAGTTGGTCGTCACCAGCACCGGCGAATCGGGCGTGGGGTCGTTGATCTCGTACAGGCCCGGCGTCACCTGGATCGGTTTTTGTGGGTCGGTGTAGATGTTTTCGCGCAGCACCAGCAGCGAGTACGCGATCTCCGGCGCGAAGTGATCGAGCACGATCACGCCCGCATACTTGGCAATCGCCTGGGCCGCCGCGACCGGCTCCGGCATGGGATCGGCGCTTTCGCCGGGGAAAGCGATGATCGGATAACCCAGCGGGCGGAAGTTCTTTTTGAGCGCCAGCCGCCGAATCTGGGTATTGAAGGCCAGCATCCCGGCCAGGTCGCGCACCATCGGGTCTACCACCAGGTCGGTGACGCCCGCTTCTTTGATCTGCGCCGTCA
>JAADYV010000261.1 GCA_010092855.1 Chloroflexota bacterium
CCACGCGCATCATCTTCTGAAACAGGTAGTTGTCTTCGTTGGTACAGCGTGCCGAGGCCAGGCCCATCACCGCGTCCGGGCCGTGCTGCTGTACGGTTGCCGCAAGGCCATCCGCAACAACATCAAGCGCGGTATCCCAGTCCACCGGGATGAAGTTGTCCTCCGCGCGCGGATTCTCGACTGCCAGTGGGGATACCGCCGGGAGTTCCCAGGGTTCGTCGGTCAGGCCCAGCTCGAACGCCACGTCGCGCCGGATCAGCGGGCGGGTCAGGCGGTCCGGGTGTGTGGCGAAGTCCCACCCGTAGCGACCTTTGGAGCACAGGAATTCGCCGTTGACGGGCGCGCCGGGCGTGGACTGCGCGTATATAATCTCGCCGTCGCGCAGCGCGTACTCAATCTCGCAGCCCACCCCGCAGTAGCCACAAATCGACTTGATTCGCTCCAGGTCCCATTCGCGCCCGCGGCCCATGCGCGAGGCAGGCATCAGCGCGGCGGTGGGGCACACCTGCACGCAGCTTCCGCAGAACACGCAGGTCGAGTCGATCATGGGGCCATCGAACGGCGTGGCCACGTGGCTCTCGAAGCCGCGCCCCACGATCTCGATGGCGTTGGCACCCACCACTTCGCTGCACACGCGCGTACAGCGTCCACACAGGATGCAGTATTGGTGGTCGCGGATGAAGAACGGGTTGTCATCCTGGAACAGATCGCGCGATACGTGTTTGTCGTGGCTGGTTTCGGTGACGCCATATTCGTAGGCGTATTGCTGCAACAGGCACGCCCCTGCCTTGTCACACGTCACACAGTCCAGCGGGTGATCGGACACAAACAGGTCGATGATTTCGCGGCGCATGGCGGCGATCTGCTCACTGTGGGTGCGGATTTCCATGCCGTCCGCGCACGCCAACCCACACGCGGGAATCGGATCGGGCCGCCCTTCGACTTCGACCAGACACAACCGGCAGCCACCAGCAACGCTCAGGTCGGGATGGTAACACAGGTGGGGAATGTCGATGCCGTTGGCGAGCGCCGCCTGCAGCACGTTCATCCCCGGTTCAACGGACACCGTCCGCCCGTCAAAATTCAGTTTAAGCATTGGTCCTCCTCAATCAAATCTCTTTAGGGTATCGCAGGCGGGCTGCGTGTGCGTGTTACGCGCCCGCCTCCGCCACTTCACCGGCCTGTACCAGTTCCTCGTATTCGTGCCGGAAATAGTTAAGCGTGCTGACCACCGGGTTCGGCGCGGACTGCCCCAGGCCGCACAGGCTGGTCTTCTGCACCAGCTTGCAGAGCTTCTCCAGCCGGGCCAGGTCGTCGGGTGTACCTTCCCCGGCGATAATCTGGTCCAGCAGTGTGCGAATTTGCACCGTCCCCACGCGGCAGGGCATACACTTGCCGCAGCTTTCGTCCACGCAGAAATCCATAAAGAACCGCGCAAAGTCCGGCATGAGCGTGGTGTCGTCGATGATCACCAGGCCACCCGATCCCATAATCGATCCCAGCGCTTTCAGGCTCTCGTAATCAACCGGCGCGTCCAGGTAGTCGGCAGGGATACAGCCGCCGCTCGGCCCGCCGGTTTGGGCTGCTTTGAAGTCGCGCTCGTTGGGAATCCCGCCGCCGATCTCGTACACGATTTCGCGCAGCGTGATGCCCATCGGCACTTCGATCAAGCCCGTGTTACGGAGCTGCCCGGCCAGCGCAAAGACTTTGGTGCCTTTGCTCTTTTCCGTGCCGATGCTGTCGAACCAGTTCGCGCCGCGCGTGATGATCGAGGGGACGTTGCCCATCGTCTCGACGTTGTTGATCACGGTCGGCTTCCCCCACAGCCCGTAGGCGGACGGATATGGTGGGCGGATGCGCGGCATCCCGCGTTGGCCCTCGACCGAGTGAATCAGCGCCGTTTCTTCGCCACACACAAACGCCCCCGCGCCAATACGCACATCGGCGTTGAAGCTGAAACCGGTGCCTAACACCGACTTGCCCAGAATGCCGCGCCGCCGGGCGGCCCGAATCGCGCGCTGGATGCGCTGGATGGCAATGGGGTATTCGCCGCGAATGTAGAAATAGCCATACGTCGCGCCGACGGCATACGCGCAAATGATCATGCCTTCCAGCACGCGGTGCGGATCATCTTCCATCACCGTGCGATCCATATACGCGCCGGGATCGCCTTCGTCGCCGTTGACGATCACGAACTTCTCCGGCCCCTCTTCTTGCAGCGTGAGTTTCCACTTCAGGCCGGTGGGAAAGCCCGCGCCGCCGCGCCCGCGCAACCGGCTTTCCAGGATTTCTTCGCAGACGATTTGGGGCGTCATCTCGTCCAACACTTTGGCCAACGCCTCGTAGCCACCATGCGCCAGGTAATCTTCCAGGCTTTCGGGATCGATATGGCCGGTTTCGTTCAGCACCACCTTGACTTGCTTGGTGAAGAACGGCAGGTCCAGCGGAATAATGTAGCGATCCAGGCCCTTTTTCTGCCTGGCCTGGCGCAGACTGGCCCGGAAGTGCAGAAAATCGTGGGGCGAAACGTCGTCGTCCAGGTCGTCGGGATCGATCTCGTCGTCCTGGCCTTGCAGCGGCACATGCTGCGCCACAATCTGCTGCGCAACCTCGGCGGTGACGTCCCCGTACAGCACCGGCTCGGTGTCCTGAGTCTCGACACGGACCAATGGTCCCCGGCTGCACAGGCCCATACAGCCGGTCTTGACGACTTCGGCTTCGTGCTCATCACAACGGCAGGCCGCGACACCCTGCTCCAGGGCTTGATGCGTCACGCCGGCTCCAGCGGACAGACACGCGGTACTGGTACAGCAAAAGATGCGGCGCTGGTACTGAGCCTGCCGGTCGCGCTCTTCTTGCGCAAGCTGGAGTAACAGTTCGTTGTTCATCCTGCCTCCTCTTGCAGATGCTCTCGTGAAGCGGCAACGACTTCCCTGACGCGGGCCGTAATGCCTTCTGCCGTCTCTTTGCCGCGCACCTCGCCGTCCAACACCACCACCGGGGCTAGGCCGCAGCTTCCCAGGCAGCGCGCCATGGTGAGGCTGAAGAGGCCATCCGGCGTGGTGCCGCCCGGCTCGATGTCAAATGCGTCGGCCAGGTAGCGCGCGATGTAGTCTGCGCCCTTGACATAACACGCCGTGCCCGCGCACACAATGCAGTTGTGCTCGCCCAGCGGTTCGAAGGTGAACATGTGGTAAAACGTCGCGACGCCATACACCCGCGCAAACGGCACATGGAGCTGCTGCGAGATATAAAACAGTAGTTCTTCAGAAAGATAACCGAATGTTTCTTGCGCCGCGTTGAGGACTTCGAGAAGAGCGTCTTTTTGATACTTAAAGCGTTTCATGGTGCGGTCGATGGCCTTGTAGCGCTCATCACCGCTGGGATGGGGTGGAGCTTGTTTTTTAGCGGTCATAAAATCATTTCCCTCAAAACTATACGGTAACCATTCTTTGTGGCCACGAGCGAGCTCTTTCGCCTGCGCCCAACGACTCGTTCACCGGCCATCGATTGTCTTTGTGAATAATATCACACCGACATAAACCTGTGCGACAACCTATACATCAGTGTATCACGATTCGGCCAGTTCTGCGGTTTTGACCCCACCTGCGCCGCAGCCTTGACAATTCGGCGGCGATTGCCGATATCCTATGCAGTTAACCGTCACCGTCGTTAACGACTTCTGCGAACAAGGGAGTACCTGGAAGAGAAGCTGCTACAAGGAATGCACACGATGAGTTATCTACCAATCGAAGAGTATGGCTTGATCGGCAATATGCACACCGTGGCGCTGGTGGGCACGAACGGCGCAATTGACTGGTTTTGCCCGGAGCGATTTGACGCGCCCAGTGTATTCGCCCGGATTCTGGACGCGGAGCAAGGCGGGACATTTCTCATCGCGCCCCAAACCGAGCGCGCCACTCACAAACAGTTCTACTGGCCAGACACCAACGTACTGGTCACACGCTTTCTGTGTGAAGACGGGGTAGTCGAGATCGTCGATTATATGCCGGTTGGTCTGCCGTATGAGCAAATGCGCGACCGGTGGCTGATTCGCCGGGTGAAAATGGTGCGCGGTTCGCTGCCGATGCAGCTTGTGTGCCAGCCCGCCTTCAACTATGCGCGCGAGCGTCACCAGACAACGATCACCGCCAACGGCGCGGTCTTCCGCTCGGCACGCGGCGCTGGTCTGGCGCTGGCCTCCCCACTACCGCTTACGGATGAGAACGGCATGGCGACGGCGGCCTTCCACCTGGCCGAAGGTGAAACGGCGGTCTTCAGCCTGCACATGCTTGCCGACACTGACGAGTGCCGGCCCGCGCTGTCGCCTGCCGAGGAGCGCGCGTACTTTGAACAAACCGTGGGCTATTGGCGGCGCTGGCTTAATCAGTGCACTTATACCGGGCGCTGGCGCGAGATTGTCTACCGCAGTGCGCTGGCCTTGAAGCTGCTCACCTATGCACCGACCGGGGCCATTGTCGCCGCGCCAACCACCAGTTTGCCGGAGGGCATTGGGGGTACCCGCAACTGGGATTATCGCTATACCTGGCTGCGCGATGCGGCCTTCACAGTGTATGGCTTTATCCGCATCGGGTTTACAGAAGAAGCCATGGCGTTCGCGGAGTGGGTTGAGGCGCGGATGCGCGAGATGGGCACCGGAGATACGCTGCAAATCATGTACACGATTGATGGCCAACGCGACATCGAGGAGTATACGCTCGACCATCTGGCTGGGTATTGCGATTCGAAACCCGTCCGGATTGGCAATGCCGCACATACCCAGCTGCAACTCGATATCTATGGCGAGCTGATGGACGCCCTGTATCTCTACAACAAATACGCCGAACCCGTCGACTACGACCTGTGGGTGAAAATCGTCCAGATGCTAGACTGGGTGTGCGAGAACTGGCAACTTAAGGACAAAGGCATCTGGGAGATTCGCGGCGAAGACCGCGCTTTCGTCTATTCCAAAGTGATGTTGTGGGTGGCGTTAGATCGGGGCATCCGCCTAGCCGACAAACGATCCCTACCGGCCCCGGTTGACCGCTGGCGCACGACACGGGACACGATCTACAACGAGGTGCTGGCCAGAGGGTGGAACGATCAGATCGAGGCGTTTACCCAGTATTACGACGGTGACACGCTGGATGCCGCCAACCTGATCATGCCGCTGGTGTTTTTTATGTCGCCACGCGATCCGCGTATGCTCAAGACGCTGGAAGCCATCAACCGCACGCCCGAAAACGGCGGCCTCGTCTCCGACAGCCTGGTCTTTCGCTACAATACAGACAGCGGGGTCGACGGCATTGAGGGCGAAGAAGGCACGTTCAACATGTGTACCTTCTGGCTGGTCGAGGCCCTGACCCGCGCGGGACGGGTCGAAGAAGCGCGCCTGATCTTTGAGCAGATGCTGAGCTATGCCAACCATGTTGGCCTGTATGCGGAAGAAACCGGTTTTCACGGCGAAGCGCTGGGCAACTTCCCGCAGGCGTTCACGCATCTATCGTTGATCAGCGCGGCTTTTAACCTGAACCGTGCGCTGGAAGGACACCACCGCCAGCCCTGAACGACCACACCGGACTACCGCGTTCACTGGAGTGGTCCAGCAAACCTTGACAACGCATCGCAATTCACATACACTTAATTAAGTTAACTATTTACCTGGTTAACGAATGTCGAGCGTGGAACCGATGGCTTTCGAACCAACTGAATCACCTGAATCACTTGCCCTGGCCGAGCGCTTGCTGGCCGTCTTCGACATCGTCATCAAGGTGACCGAACTGCGCCTGCCCGATGCGCTATCCGAAATGCTGAATCTCAACCAGATTCGCACGATGTACCTGCTGCGCTATGAAACCGGGCTGTCACAAAAGGAGATCGCGGAACGGTTGGGGCTTACCCCGGCGGCCATTTCCAAACTGGTGCGCGAAATGGAACACAACGGCTTTGTCGAACGCCACCCGGATGAACACGACGCGCGGCAGATGAAACTGCACCTGAGCGACTTTGGGCAGAATGTCGTCACTCACGGCGAGGCCATGCGCGTCAACGCCATCGCTAAGGTGCTCAGTGCGCTTTCGTTAGATGAACGGCGGCTGGTAGTCGAACTGCTCGAACGCGCGCTGGAGATCACACAAGCCAACGGCGACAACTGACCACACCACGCTAGCCGGTGGCGCAGATACGGTGGATATTAGCTGGCGCATCACGCCCCTCGATCCACCATAACGAACGAAGATAGGGTCAACCACCCGGAGCCAACCTCATGCAAAACCGAATCTGCATCGTGACCGGTGCCAATTCCGGCATCGGTAAAGCTACTGCTTTGGGACTCGCCCGCCAAAACGCGACCGTAATCATGGTCTGTCGCAACCCGGCCAAAGGTGCCGCCGCGCAGCAGGACATCATCCGCGAGAGCGGGAATCCCAACGTTGACGTGATGATCTGCGACATGGCTTCCCAGGCATCGATTCGCCAGTTTGCCACCGATTTCCAGGCACGGTATGACCGGCTACACGTCTTGCTCCACAACGCGGCAGTTAACATGCCAACCCGTGAACTGACCAGTGATGGGATCGAAACCATGTTTGCCGTCAACCACCTCGCGCCGTTTTTGCTGTCCCGCTTGCTGTTGGATATGCTCCTGGCCAGCGTCCCAGCCCGCATCGTGATCGTTAGCTCCATCGTGCACCGCACCGTGCGGGTGGACTTTGACAACCTCCAGGGCGAGCAGCGGTTCGACGCCTGGTGGCATTATTGCCGGACGAAGCTGATGGGAATGCTGTTCATGCACGAACTCGCCCACCGTCTGGAAGGGACCGGCGTGACGGCCAACGCGCTCCATCCCGGTGCCATTCGCACTAACCTGGGCCATGACTATGGGGGCTGGATGCGCGTCTTCCTGGCGCTGGTCAGCCGGTTTGGGTCCAGCCCGGAAAAAGGAGCCAGGACCTCGCTTTATCTGGCCATGTCGCCGGAGGTAGCAGGCGTGAATGGCCAGTACTTCGCCAACTGCCGGGCCGTCGAACCGGCGGACCGTGCGCGCGATGATGCTGCCGCTCAACGTCTGTGGCAGATCAGCGAGCAACTCACGCACACGGTAACAAAAGGAGTCACTCACGTTCACGCAGCGCCCGTACCCTACACCCGGTTTTCGAATTCCCCTTGACTTAGAGCGCGCTCGAAGATGTACAGTCGTAGGCGGATAGCATTTTGGATCACCGACACACACGAAGGAGAAAGAAACCATGTTGATACGCAAACTGGGACGCAGCGGGATCGAAGTCAGCGCAGTCGGGATGGGCTGCTGGGCGATTGGCGGGCCGTTCTGGAATGGAGATACCCCGGTCGGTTGGGGCGAGATTGATGACGCCGAGTCGATCCGGGCGATTCATCATGCGCTGGAACTGGGCGCGACATTTTTTGATACCGCCGACGTGTACGGCGCAGGGCACAGCGAGCGCGTACTGGGGCAAGCCTTCGCCGACCGCCGCGACCAGGTGGTGATCGCGACCAAGTTCGGCAACATTTTTGACGAAGACCGCAAACGGATCACGGGCACCAGCGCCGACCCCGACCACATCCGCGCCGCGTGCGAAGCGTCGTTGCGCCGCCTGAACACCGATTACATCGACCTCTACCAGTTCCACACCAACGGCTATCCTGCCGAAGACGCGGAACCCGTGCGCGAGACACTGGAAGCGCTGGTGCAGGCGGGCAAAATCCGCGCCTATGCCTGGAGCACCGACTTTGTGGACCGCGCGACAGTGTTTGCAGAGGGTGAAAACTGCACCGCCGTGCAACACGAGCAGAATGTGCTGGCCGACAACCGCGCGATGATCGCGTTTGTCGAGGCGCACAACCTGGCCAGCATCAATCGCGGGCCGCTGGCGATGGGTCTGCTAACGGGCAAATATACCCAGGACTCGACGCTGCCCAAGAACGACGTGCGTGGCGAAGATGCGCCGGAATGGATGCAGTTCTTCAAGGACGGCAAGCCGAACCCCGCCTTTCTGCAGAAAATGGAAGCCGTGCGCGAGGTGCTGACCAGCGAGGGGCGCACGCTGGCGCAGGGGGCGCTGGCGTGGCTGTGGGGCCGCAGCCCGATGACGATTCCGATTCCGGGCTTTAAGACCGTGCAGCAGGTCGAGGACAACTGCGGCGCAATGGAACA
>JAADYV010000262.1 GCA_010092855.1 Chloroflexota bacterium
GCTTCCTGTTTTGGCAGCCGGGGCACACGCTGCGCCTGTTCTGGCAGGTGCTCACGCGCGACGTGTTTCTGGATGACGAGGTTGCCGGGCAGCCGGCGCTCACTGTGGGGCGTGCTCCTGCGCGGGTGATGGCTGCGCAAGAGTTCCCCCTCGCGCCAGGCGCACCGCAAAGTGCGCCGCAAACCGCGCCGCAAGCCGGACCACAGGCCATGCCACAGGTTGCACGGCGGCAAGCGGCTGGCCCGGTGACGATGCCCGTGCTTGAGCGACCGGCAGTTTCGCTGGCGGCATGGATGCCCTGGATATGGGCGGGGCTGCTGGCGTTTGTCATTCTGCTGGCGATCCAGGGCGGGGCCACGCTGCGCAGCGCTGCGTTGGATATGCGGAAGCACGCGCACGGCGAAACCGGCGGGGCGGAAGTGTGGTTTGTGCTGGCCGGGTCGCTGGTGACGGGCTGGCAGTTGTTCCAAAGCCGGGACTGGTGGATCAACCGCTTCCCGCGCGGCACCGATGCCTTGCGACGCCTGTTTTATCCCAACGATTACGCCTGGAGCGGCGGCGCGGCACTGGTGCTGGCCATGTTGTTGCTGCTAGCGGGGTTGGGCGTTGGTGGTCCGCTGGGGGCGGGACTGTTGTTCCTGCTGGCGGCGGCGGTCTGGCTGGTGATCGTGATCGGCAACCGTGCGCTCGATGACCCGGTGGAGCCGGTTCCCGAACAACCCGGCGCGCGCATGGCCATCGTGTGGAACTGGACCCTGGTTTGCCTGGGTGTCTTTGCGCTGTGGGTGCTGACGGTGGGCGCGGGCTGGTGGCTGGTGCCCTGGATCGGCGGTTGGGCGCTGCTGGGCGGCGTCGGGATGTGGTTCATGTACAACTGGCACGGGCGCGACGATGTGCTGACCGGCGTGCTGACCGGGGTTTTTGCCGGGGCGCTGGGTGGGCCGCTGCTGCTGCCGGTGGTGTGGGGCTTTTTGCCGGAACCTGACGTTGACTTGTATCCGGGCGAAACCTCCGAAGCCCAGGGAACGGCTGACCCGGTGACTGATCCGGAGGTCGGGACCTTGCCCGTGCATCCTCGAACGCTGGGCGACCAGGCGTGGGCCTGGTTCGAGCAGCATGTGGCGCGATTGGCGCTGGTGCCGGTGGCACTGCTGCTGTCGGTGCTGGCCTATACCGAAAACGTGGCCGTTAACCCGCTGGGCGAAATATATGATATCGAGTTCACGACGGGTGGATTTGTCGCGTGGGTGTTCAGTATCGTGCTGTGGGTTGTGATCCTGGCGGTGGACCTGACGCACGTCCCGGCCTGGCTCCGCGACCTGCAACGAGTGACGGTCCGGTCGCTGTGGGGCCGGGTGCGCATGGTGCGCGTGCCCTGGGCGCTGGTCGTGCTGGCGTTGATCACGGCGCTGGGCGCGTATTTCCGGCTGGATGACCTGGGTTCCACCCCGCCGGACATGACGAGTGATCATATCGAAAAGCTGCTGGACGCCATGCGCGTCGATGACGGCTATCGCGGCGTGTTCTTCCCCAACAACGGCGGGCGCGAGGGCTTCCAGATGTACATGGTGGCGTGGGTGGCCAGCGCGTTTGACGTGGGCTTGAGCTTCGATGCGCTCAAGCTGGCAACCATCATCGAAGGCGTGATCACCATTCCGGCGCTGTACTGGATGGCGCGCCAGATTTTCGGCGCGGAGACGGAGCAGGACCGGCAGATAGGCATGTGGACCGGGCTGGCGCTGGCCGGGCTGGTGGCGATCAGTTCGTGGCACGTCATGCTCTCGCGGCTGGGCTTGCGGATCGTGCTGACCCCGCTGACGACGGCGCTGGTGCTGGGTTTCCTGGCGCGCGCCATGCGCCACAACCGCACGCGCGATTACGTCGGGTTGGGGTTGACGCTGGGTGCGGGCGTCTATTTTTACCAGGCCAACCGGATGCTGCCGCTGATCGTGTTGACCGGATTGGGCTTGGCGCTGGTAGCGCAGGCGCGCCAGCCGCGTGACCTGGCGCGGATTGTAGGCGACGTGTTGGGGCTGGCGGCGGTGGCGCTCACACCAGTGCTGCTCTACGTGTACGTAGGTGACGTGCTGGAGCAGGCCAGCGCGACGGAAGCCCGCGATTTTGCCGTGCGGATGCAAGACTACCTGCCCATGTTTGTGATGGTGTGGTTCAGCCTGGTGGCGCTGGCAACCCGTGCAAACCGGGTAGGCGCGCTGCTGCCGTCCAGTGGGACGCTGCACATCATTGGCGGGTTGATGATCGGGGTGGTGGTGGCGCTGGCGGTGTACGTGCCGATGTACCACTACAGCCAACTGCGCCCCGATGATTTCTGGAATCGCACGCGCGGGCGGTTGTTCGGCGAAGATGCGTTCCAGCGCACCTACGAGGACGGCACCATCGAAAGCTACGATCCCACGCTGCGCGAGCAGTTCGAGCGTTTTTGGGACGAGCGTGACGTCTTCCAGTCGAACTACGAAGACGCGCTGCTGATGTACCACTGGGAAGGCGACGGAATGTGGATCACGAACTCCGGCTCCCGTCCCGCGCTGGGTGGCGTGACGGGTGGGCTGCTGGTGTTGGGCGTGGTGCTGTGGCTGCTGCGCACGCTGCGCCAGCCGGACCCGGTCAACTGGCTGGTGCCAATCAGCGTAATCGCCATGCTGCTGCCCTCGGCGCTGACGCTGGCTTACACCATCGAGAATCCGAGCTTCACGCGGGCGAGCGGGTCGATTCCGGGCGTGATGCTGCTGGCGGCGCTGCCGTTGGGCGTGTTCTGCTGGCGGCTGACCGCGCTGCCGGTGCGGACGATGCCGGTACCGCGCCTGGCTCCCCAGGGGATCGCGGTGGGAGCGCTGGTGGGCGTGGTGGTGCTGGCGGGGGTGTTCGGCGTGGGCTATGGACCGAATGCGGACAATTTCTTCGAGGAATACCGGCTGAATTATAGCTACTCGTGGAAGCCGTACCGCGAGATCGCGCAGCCGCTGCAAGAATTCGCCGCAAGTGAAAACGGCAGCTATGGCAACGCCTTTTATGTGCATTACGAACACTGGCTCGATCACCGCATCCTGGGTGCGATGGCGGGCGATATTCGCTGGCCGAACGGGTTGGTCCACAAAGAGGACGTCTACGCGACGATGACGCGCAATGTTGGCACGCCTTACGAGTTCCAGCCGGGTAAGCAGTTGTTCTTTATGTATCACATCGAAGACGAAGAAACGCTGCCGTTTCTAGAAACCTATTTCCCCGGCGGGACGCTCGAGTTGTATGAATACAGCTACGACACCAATCGAGGGGTGTTGAACGGTTCGTTCTATATCTATACAGTGCAGTGGGTCCCGCCGCTGGATTGAGTCAGTTTGAGGAAAGTCTGCGCCGCCGGTGTAATTGAAGTGTTATCTTGGGGCCGCCGTGCCCCTGTATGGTGGGAAACAGCTTGACGGTTATGCCAAATCAACCGAATCATTCGCCTGACAATACAGAATATTCCCCATATTCCACCTCCCGCCGCGCGTTGGGACGCAGTACCGACTGGCTGCCGTTTGGGGTGTGGGACGTGGTGTGCTATGGCTTGCTGGTGCTGGTGCTGGTGGCCGGGGCGTGGCTGCGCTTCAGTAATCAGAACTGGGACGACTTCAGCCACAATCACCCGGACGAGCGCTTCCTGACGCAAGTGGTCGAAGGCATGAACAACCACCCCTTCCTGACGCGCACCGAAGCCACCGCAGCCGAGCGAGCCGAAAAAGCAGCGTTGTGCGCGGAGCGGTATCCGGCCCAAACGGAAGTGTCAGAAGACCGGATGGTGACGACGCGGCCTGCCGGGTTCGGAGACTATTTCGACGCCGACTGTTCCCACCTGAATCCCAACAATCTCGGTCATGGATTGTACGTCTACGGCGAATTTCCGCTGTTCACGACCTACTTCATGACCCAGCGCTTCAACGATGCCTCGCGCGAAATCGGCACCTTCCTCGAAGCGTTTAACTCCGAGGAAGCCGAGGATTACACCGTCAAGACGCATTACACAACCTACAGCGGCGTGCAACTGGTAGGTCGCTCGGTGTCGGCCACGGCGGACCTGTTGACGATCCTGGTGTTGTTCTTGCTGGGTCGTCGTCTGTATGGGCGCTGGACCGGGCTGCTGGCGGCGGGATTATATGCCTTCGCCGCGTTTCCGATCCAGCAGGCGCACTTCTGGACGGTGGATGCCTTCGCCACGTTCTGGGTGACGCTGGCGCTGTTCATGGCCGTGCGCGCGCTGGATAGTGTCCACGCGATCCAGGGCATGTCGTCTGTGCCGTACCTGGCGACGTGGGCCGCCGCGATGGTGTGGAACAC
>JAADYV010000263.1 GCA_010092855.1 Chloroflexota bacterium
ACGACAAAGTCAGTTCCATCCGGCAGCCGCCGGGCGCTGGCTTTGTCGATCCCGGCAAAGGCGCGCGCAAAATCGGCATAATCCTGCACCGATACCAACCGGTCCAGCGCCAGGGTGTGCAGGGGCGTGTTGCGGCGAATCTGGTTTGGGCCTTCACGGTTTGCGCCACCGGTCGCCGCCAGCCGGTTGATCACACTGCGCACACCCAGCGGTTTACTGGCCAGCAGGCTGATTTTCCGCCTGACAACATTGCCGGGCTTGCCGATTCCCTTGCGGTATTCGGCGGTGATATTCTCGACCCCGGTGGGTGGACGCGCGCCCCCGCCAAAGATGATGGTGACGTTGTCCTCGTTGTCGGTGATGGTGACGTACCGGCGGTCGGTTGGCTTCAGTCCCACGATGCTGTCGGCTTCGTGCCACAATACGTTGTTGACGCGCACCTGGAGCGTGCTGGCAACACCGCGCGCGTTCGGAGCGGACAGGAAGGTCAGCGGCTTCTTGCCAAGCGTGAACCGCTGTCGGGCCTGGGCCCCATCGCCACTGCCCAACACTTCCCGCTTGGTTTCGCCGTGCGTGGCGCGGACCGTGTTCCCATACACGCGCACCGTCTCGCGCTCGTAGCTGTAGGCCAGCGGAGTCGCGAGCTGCAATTTCGTATGCGGCGTATCACCAGGGCGATCTGAAGCGATGGTCTGCTGAACCCCGGCGATCATCACCAGTTCGTCCGCCGGGATCGATGTGCCGCCACCCAGGTCAATCCGTTCACCAGAAACCACCATCCAGCGGCCTGGCTCCAACCCTTTATAGAGCCCGTCCAGTTCCAAAACGTCAGTCCGGTCAGGGCCAAGCGTGATCGGTTCCTGTGCCAGCGTTAAGCGTTCCATGCCGCCATAGACCAGCGATGTTTCGATAAGGGACATTTCATTAGCCCCGGCCTCCCACCACTCCGCCGTCAGGTCGAGTTGGGTCGTCTTGCCGCTGATACCGTAGGCTTTGCGGGACCGGATCGTCACGCTGCTTACTTCAAACACCCGTGCCTGCCCGTCTGTACCCTGGATTACGATCTGCGAACCGGGCAGGATGTCCTCATACGCGGCGTCCAGGAATATCTTGTTCTTTTCTTCATCCCCTGGCATCGTCGGGTCCCAGGACTGGTATACGGGAATAAAACTGGGTTGAGTGTCGTCAGGAAGACGGGAGACTGCCGTGTGGGTGGGTGTTCCAGTTTCGTGTCCAGGAGGGGGCGATGGCTGGTAAGTCAGGCGCTCGACGGCGTTATGGCCAAACACCTGGGCTTGCTGGCGCAGCGCGTAGACTTCCACATTCTCTGGTGCGCTGATCACCGCGTTGGCATACGCTGCATACAGTGATTCTTCCAGGACGGGGTGCGCCACTTGCAGCAGCTTGAGGGAAAAGTCCGATTCGGGAGCCAGCACAGTATCCAGGTCGCGGGCCAGGTGTGCCGGGCTAGACGGCTGCGGTTGCAGCGGAACCAGCAGCCTGTTCACCAACCCCGCCACTGTAACAACATCCTCAGAGTCATCCGGCCCTCCCAGGTCCTGGCGCAGAATGGCCAATGCCTGTTCGATCCAATCCAGAATCATCTGGATATGGTCGGTGACGGCCAACCCGTCTACCGGCTCCAACAGCGCCAGGAGCGCTGCCTGGATCGCCTCCAGCGTCTCGATGGTCGTAGCAATCGCTTCTGTCCGCCGCTGCGAAGGTGGTGCATTCACGAGGATGGTAAACGTGGTCAACAGGGCGGCAGCCATGCGCTGCACCAGTTCGAAGGCTTCGCTGTCGCTCAACGCCGTGCCACTGACGACGCTCGCCGCGGTGCTCCGCAGATTGGTGAGGTGAAAGTGGGAGCGTTCAAAGGCTGCCATATCCCTGATGTGATGGCGTTCAAATTCAATATCTTCGGTAGCAGGGGCAGCAGGCAGTTGCCAGGCTGTCAGCGTGACGCGGGTGCGGTCGTCCAGTTCCTCCACATCGACTATACGCCTAACCGCCGGGCCATCCAACAAGCCGGTAAACAGCAGGGGATCGTTGCGGCTCAAGTTCAGGCTGGTTCCTCCCAAATATATATAGCCGGGAAGGGGAACAAGCCGTTGGGGACGTTCCAGGCGCAGCCGCATCCGGTTCCACTCGGCGCGCGCGACCAGCGGCTCGGCGGTTTCGAACGACTCCATGCTCTCGCCGGGGCCGGGTATATTCTGGGCGCGCGTTCCGGCAAGGATTTCTACGTCATCGGGAAAGTCTTCTTCCAGCAGAAACGACAGGTACACGCTGGCCGACACGCCGGGACCGGGCTTGTAGCCCACCAGCCGCGCCAACTCAACCATCGACCGGCGCTCGGTGGCTGTGCCCAGGTACCCCTCGTTGGCAATCATTTCCTGGTAGAAAGTCAGCACGTCGGCCACCGTGGCCCAGGCGTCGAGCAGTGCCAGCGACGGATCGGCCGGATCGCGTGTAGTTAAGCCGTTCAGCGGGTAAATCACCTCGCCGCCATCGTCTTTCAACTGCATGTCCGTCAGTCGCGCGAGCATGGTTTCGAGAAACGCCCCGTGCGTACCGACTCGGTAGTCGATATGCTCCAAACCAGGTTGGTTCACCACTGGCTGCGGCGTGAGTTTGTCCAGCCCGTCGCAACAGCCGCAAGAGTTATCGGTCATCGTTCATCCCCCATCCGCAGCTTCAAGATGCCGTTTTCAGGAAAGTTGGGATCGCTGTCCAGGCGCGCAGCTTCCAACGGCCCCATGTGGATCACGCCCTCATCGACAAAATTCGGCACTTCGTCCAGGCGCGCAAAGCGGTGTACGATGACGTTTTCGACACCCGGCACCGCCTGGACCGCGGCCACCAACGCGCTGAGATACACCGGCTGCCCGAAGGTGAGGTGGTCCGGGTGGAAGAAGCCGCGCCTGCCACCCGGCAGCACCCGCGCGCTCAACACGTCCAGCACAGCCTGACGCACGTGCCCGCGAATATGTCCGGTCTGGAGGCAAACCGTCAGGTCGATTTCCAGCGGCACATATTGCACCTCCTCAACCACCACGTCATGCCCCATGCGGCGGAAGGGGTGGAGATGACCCCGAATCGCACGCATCAGCCCCGGGTCCGCTTCGGTGCCGCCGCGCGGATCAACAGCCACCAGCACCTCGTACCAGCTTCCTGTCCAGCGCAGCGCCCCCCCCGCCCGCTGTACCTCACCAGGGAAATCGCGCACCACGATATCGGCGTAATCCTGGGCAGTGATAGCGCGCTGCATGTTATGCTGGAAAGCATATGGGGCCTGAAGCCGTGCATCCTCTAGCGGTTGGAACAGTGTGCCACCCTGGGCGGGCAGTGGATTCCGCACGCGCTGCACAGTATCGATCACGGCACGGCGGGTGGATACGATGTGCTTGATCCCTTCCGCGCCGATATTGCCGACCGGCCCATTGCCGACCCGGTACCGGGCCACGAATGGCATCCCGGCGGGCGGCACCCGCCCCAGGTCACCATCTCCAAAACGCAGGTGGGCAAAGCGCTGGTTGTCCATTTCCACGACAAAATGTTGATCGTGCGGGCCGCTGTCCAGCAAGTCGTAGCGGGGTTCCCAGCGCAGCACCAACCGTCTGAGATCGGCGGCCAGCGCGTTGATCAGTTCGGGCAGCACCGGCTCACCGGGTTGGTAGGCGTTCATCATGCGGCGTGTCTTCGGCGAGAGCATCCCCTGCAGATAACGCGCAGCACGCCGTTTTTCTTCTTCCAGTTTCTTCTTCTTTCGCGCCTGCTCGTCACGTGTGTCCGTGTCATCTGCCGCTGGCGCTAGCTTAAGCTTAGCCAGGTCTGGCACAACCTGCGCCGGATTATCGAGCGCATCCAGTTCAAACAACGGCAGCGGTTTATCGTCACCGGGCACAACCGGGGCGCTGACCAATCGCACCGCAGGCAGGGCCGCGCGCGGGTCCTGGCGCAGCCGGGTCGAAGCCGGGCCGGTTGGGTCCAGCGGCGCGCTGAAGGTTAGCAGGGTATGATGCAGTACGGGGCTGAAGTCGCCCGCCTGGAAGCCAATCTCTGCCGGGCGGTTCTCGTCCACACACGGGCGGAGGATCGCCTCGACCGGCACCTCCCCTAACGGTTCTTCCGGCAGACGCTGGCCATGATCGACCAGGATCACATTGCCGCGCGCCACGCTAATGTTTTCGCGCAGCTCACACGGAGGTTCTTTCGCCACCGCCGAGATACACAGCGGGAACGGCAGCGCATCGCGGGAGTCCCATTCGATGTCCAGCACCGGCTGGCCATAGAGCCGGTCCACGCGGGGCGTGACGCGCGTCAGGCGCACAGCATGGCGTTGTTTCGGGTTAGCGTCCGCCGCAAATCCGGTACGCGGATTGATGAGGGTGGCCCCGTCCGTTTCGGGATTCTTGACTTCCTCGAAGATCAAAATGTCGCCCGGCTCCAACTGCAAACGGCGTCCGCGCCGCCGGGGTCGTCGAGAAACAGGTGGCGGTTTGTACCCGACCTGCTCTTGCTGGCCAGGGACAATATCCGCACCAGACGCGACTATGTCGGACTCATACACTTCATTCTCAGGCGTTTCAGGCTGCGTCGCGTCAGGCTCGGCATCCTCGACATACTCGTCGCGTAGGGTGGCGTGGGTCGTGCCACGCGGCAGGCACACTTCGCGTTCGCCC
>JAADYV010000001.1 GCA_010092855.1 Chloroflexota bacterium
AAAAACCAGGCGATTCTGTCCAGTATTGCGGATGGCGTGATCGTGTTCGATATGGACGGGCGGGCGACCGTTGCCAATCCGGCCATCAAGCAACTCCTCAACCGGCACCCGGATCAGATCACCGGGCTTGATATCGAAGCGGTCATGGGCCGGGACGTCGATCCCATCGCCCAGCAAACCATTGTCAATTTCGTGAAAACCAGGCAGCAGGGTAGTGCCGGAGATAAGTTTGAATGGGGGCAAAAGACGCTCTCGGTCAGTCTGGCGGCAGTGCGTGATGGTGCCGAACAACCAACCGGAACGGTTGTCGTTTTTCGTGACTACACGCGTGAAGCAGAAGTTGACCGCATGAAAAGCGCATTTGTGTCGATGGTGTCCCACGAGCTACGCACCCCGCTTAATGCTATTCTGGGCTACGGTGATATGTTGAAGGAAGAGGTTTTTGGGCCGCTGTCCAAGCCGCAGAACAGCACCATGGACCGCGTGATTGCCAATGCCAAGCATATGCTAGGGCTGGTGAATAACCTGCTGGACCAAGCCCAGATCGAAGCCGGGCGGCTGACTCTTGACAAGGCCCCCTTTTGTGTACAGGACTTAGTCGGGGAACTGGAATCGGTGATGGGCGTGCTGGCTAGGCAAAAACACCTCACCCTGGAGTGTATGGTAACACCCGATGTGCCCGAGCAGATTGTGAGCGATGCGCGGCGCCTAAGCCAGATTCTGGTCAACCTGGTTGGGAATGCGATCAAGTTTACCCAAGATGGAACGGTAACGGTATGTGTAAAGCGCCCCTCTTCCGCGCAGTGGTCGCTGGTTGTTTCCGATACCGGAGCGGGGATCCCTCCTGAAGCCCAGGCGTACATCTTCGAGCCTTTCCGGCAGGTAGATGATTCAATTACTCGTGACCAATCGGGGTCAGGGTTGGGATTGTCGATTGTAAAACAGCTTGTCAATTTGTTAGGTGGGGATATCACATTAGAAAGTGCCGTCGGCAAGGGGAGCACATTCACCATCGTCCTACCACTTATCACTCCAAAGGAGTAACTCTTCATGACCAAACCGCTGGCCCTTATCATTGAAGACGATTATGATGCGTCGGTTATCTTTGCTAAAGCGATCGAAATGAATGGATTCGAGACTGAAGTCATCCATACTGGCGACGAAGCGCTTGCACGCCTGCGAACGGCAGTCCCCGAATTGGTGCTGCTTGACTTGCACTTGCCGCGGGTTGTCGGGACGGATATTTTGCGCGAGATTCGCGCCGATCCCCGGCTGAAACAGACTCGTGTTATCGTCGCTACTGCCGATCCGCGCACTGCCGATATCATCCAGGATGACGCTGACCTGGTGCTCATCAAGCCAACGACCTATAGCCAGGTGCGCGATCTGGCAGCCCGTTTAACGTCAAAGGCAAGAATCACGGATCAGAGCTAGAAACTTCACTCCAATCCCAGGGTGTGCCTTGGCTGATACGTCTTATGTCGCCGGTATCCTGCTGCTTGTGGAAGGTGGGGTAGAGTCGATATGAGGCGTTTTTTGCTTAAAAAACTTTTTCCTCCGAAGGGCTGTTTTTCGTAGCGGTCGTTGTTATACTACATTCTTGAGGCAGTTGTTTCTCTTCATCTCTGGACCAGAATACTGTTCGTTATCTGGTCATCCTAAATCGATCGGGTGTAAGGAAAACAACGCCCTGAGGAGGGTTGCCACGGGTTTTGGGGTGGCGCGTTGGCCTGCTTTTTCCAATGCCACACCAGCGGCTCTGTCACCGTCATCGCGGTCAGAAAAACCGTCAAAGGCAATAGCAGTTTATGAAATCACGTGAGGTGGATGGCTCAATTCTGTTCCCCCAACTGGTGGATACCGCGTGCCAGCGGTTGGCAACATTGGGGTGGCGCGATAAAGAAATGCCCCCAGCGCAACGCCAAACAGTGGCCCTGCTGCTTGAAAAATTGTTGCATGTCTTAGACGATCCTTTTGCGGGTGCAGTGGATCACGACTTGTACCGGGCGCTATTCGAATCCGCGCCGGACGGGTGCCTGCTGACTCACGCGGATGGTGTGATTAAAGAGGCGAACTCGGCTGCGGTAGAGTTGTTTAATCTCTCGCCAGATGCGCTTGTAGGATGTTCCATATTGTCGTTCGTGGCCGAAACCGAGCGGGAAGCGCTGCGAGAACGGCTAGGCGAAGACATCCGCGACTGGGATACGGTGTTTGCCTTCGAAGACGGGACCGGTTTTGACGCGTCGATTACCGTGTCGCCCCACCAGAACGGCCAAGGGGAATATCTGTGGTGGGTCATTCACGACAATGTTGAACGCAAATGGGCGATAGAAGCCCTGGAACGCAGTGAAACCCGCTTCCGGGCGATGGCCGAAAATGTGCAGGATATTGTCTACCGTATTCGGTTGGAGCCGGAACTGCATTTTGAGTATATCAGCCCGGCGGTGACGGCGATCACCGGGTATACGCCCGACGAGCAGTATGCTGACTTCACTCTGGTTCATCCCGATGATCTGGAAGACCTGTTTCGGTCGGCAGGGGCACCGAGTGATCAGAGTCAGGTGTTGCGGTGGGTGTGCAAGGATGGCCGTGTGATCTGGACCGAACAACACAATGTCGCGCTGTATGATGCGGCGGGCATCCTGGTTGGGGTTGAGGGCATCGCGCGCGACATCACCCCGCGTCGGCAGATCGAGGACACGCTGGCGCTGTGCGAACAAAAATACCACGCAGTGCTGGATATGATGCCCGATGCGGTGTTGCTGGGAACCGCAGACGGTTATGTGCTGGAGGCCAACCGCGCCGCCTGCCAGATTTTTGGCTATACTCGGCAGGAGTTGCGCCACCTGTCTTTGTATGATCTTATCAGCGAACAGGTGATGGCTGGCGCGCTGGATGCTGCCAGAACGAACCGGCCTAGCGCGTGCTTGCAGGCTACAGCCAAACGGCGGGATGGAACTGTCTTTGCGGCCACGATTGAGCTGTGGCCCATTGCTGCTGCCGACCAACACCAGGCGCTGGTTTATGTGCAAGACATGACCACAACTTCAGTGACTGGTGTTTCGTTGGATGTGTCCGCCAACGATCAGTTCCGGATGCTGGCCAACTTTGTCACCGACTGCACAGGGGAAATGCGCACGCCGCTTTCCGCCGTTTACATGCTGGTGGATGCGCTTGACAAGCTCTCTGGGCTGGACCGGGATTCGCTGCGGCGGTTGGCGCGCATCAAACAACAGGCTAGCTACATCAGCAAACTGCTGGATGATATGCTGCTGCTGATTCAGTTGGATGTGGGCATGAGTCTGTCCCGGTTGCCGATCAATCTCAATCACATTGTGCGCAATGTGTGGACCAACTTTAGCGCCCTGGCCCAACGCAAACAACTTCAGTTCACCTGTGATCTGGACGAAAATATACCAATGGTGGAAGGCGACGAACGACTTTTGCACCGCGCTGTGACCAACGTGGTGCGCAACGCTATGAGTTTTACCTCGGCACGAGGTACCGTCGCACTGCGAACCTATCTGACTGAAACCAACATTGTGATCGAAATTCGCGACAACGGCATGGGCATCACCCCCAAAGACCTGCCCTATGTATTTGATCGCTTTTTCCGGGCCGACAAAGCGCGGACCACACGCGGCGGTGGTTTAGGGCTGTCGATTGCCAGCAAGGTCATTACCGATCACCAGGGCAAGATCGAGGTGCAAAGTTCCCCTGGAGAAGGCAGCACCTTCAGGGTGTTGTACCCTCTCCGCTATTCACCGCCAGACTTCTCCCCCTAGCTCTCCAGCGAACGGAAACTGGACTGACGGGGCGCATCCCGATCAACGGCATACGCCAACAAGCGGTTGAGTGAGGTGTGTGCTGGTCCAACCGGCAGTCCGGCCAGTTGTTGGCGCGCCTGCTGCGCATGGTCACGCGCGATATCCATGACCTTGTCGCAAGCACCGCTGGCCACCACCAGTTGCCAGATCGCTTTAGTATCCGGCTGCGGCTCATCCAGCAGCGCCCTGAGCTGCTGTCCCGTGGCGTCGTTGCGTTGCAGCGCCAACAGCACGGGCAGACTATACAACCCGGCATGTAGATCAGCATCGGCCAGCGTGTCCCGGTCGGGTCTGTTGTAGGCTTGCTGCGCGTTAAGCACATCCTCGGTAAGCTGGTACGTGATGCCGAAGTGGTGGCCGTAGGCTGCCAGTGCCGTGACAGTGTCTGGTGATGCACCAGAGAGGGTAGCTCCCAGATGGCAGGGCAGCTCGAATAATGTGGCCGTTTTGTGCGTCAGGTTGTGCAGGTGGTCGCCAGTCGATAGGTTCCGATTGTGGGCGTGGCGGCGTTCGTGAATGCCCCCCGCACACACTTGCGACAGTGCGCCTGCGATGTGGCGCGTGATGTTGGCACCGGCCCGCGCGCTGAGTTCGTAGGCTTTGCTCAGCATAAAATCGCTCATAATGAGCGCAAACATGTTACCCCAGTTATTGCTGTCGGAGGAATCTTCCTCAACGCTCAATTGGGACATCGCTGCGAAGTAGCCCATCTCCACCGCCGCGCCGATGGGGAACAGGTCTGGGGAGGTCTGCGGACCAAATGTGGCCGCCAGCAGCAAAAACAACGCCGGGCGGAACGGAATACCTGGCTCGTCCGCCCGATGGAAGGACAGGTGCGCCAGAAACGGCCAATCCAGCCGCACGGCATCGATCAGAATTTCCCCGATGGCGAGCAGGTCCTCGCGGATGAACAGATCCTCATCCACGATAAGCGGTGTTACGTCATCGAACAGGTGATGCACGGGCAATTTGCCGGTGCCTTCTGGTGAAAGCATGGCCTGGCGCGTGATGGCGAACAACGGGCGCTCGCTGCGGAAGGTGCTTTCGAGCACGTGCCAGGTGAAGGTGAAGTTGCGCTTGGAACGCTGTCCTGCCTCGAAATACCCGGCGAACTGCTCGCGCAGCGTGATCGGGTAGTCGAACAGGTCGAGCGGCGCGGACAGGCCAGGGTGCAGGTTACGGTGGATCGATTCGGCAGCGAGTTTGCCCGACTCCAGGGCGTAACGGATACCTTCGCCGGTGAAGGGGCTGATCAATCCGGCGGCATCCCCAACCAGCACCAACCCTGGACGGGTGCAGCGTTCGGGCGCGAAGTCGAACCGCATTCGCCCCGCGCGCCATTTCCCTACGCCCTGCATGTCGGCGAAGCGCGAATCGTTCGTGCGCAGTTCTGTGATGAACTGGTTAAACAGGATTTCGGGGGTTAGCGCGGGATCCGGTTCCACGATGCCGGTGCCGATGTTGGCGCTGTCTGACCCGGTTGGGAAAACCCACCCATATGATGGCAAAATGTACGTGTCGGTCGGGTCGGACAGGGGCAGGTGGATTGCTTGCCAGTTTTCCAGCCCGTCGATGCCTTCGAAGTAGCCGCGCACGGCATACCCCACCTGGGACGCGGGCGTCGCCACCAACCCGGCCTCGCGTGCCAGGCGTGACGTCGCACCATCAGCCGCCACAATCACCGGGGCATACAATTGTTTTTTTCGGCCACGATGGACCACCTCGACACCGGTAATAACGTCCTCGGCCAGGATGAGCCGCGATGCCCGCGCATCTTCCCAGAGTTCGGCTCCTGCGTCTACAGCGTGCTGGCACAGGATGTGATCAAGCGTGATACGCGGCACGACCAGTCCATATGTGTCGTCCGGGTAGCGAAAATCGCGGTGTCCCTGGCCCCGCATAACCAGCCGCAGACCCTGCGTCCGGAAAGCGTACGGTTCAAGTTGACCCAACACGCCGATCTCGTTCAGCAGCCGGACGGTGGGCATAGTCAGGCCATCGCCACAGCTTTTTTCTCGTGGGAAGGTCTTGCGCTCCAGCAGCAGCACCCGGCGGCCATATCTGGCCAGGAAATAAGCTGTGGCGGACCCGGCTGGTCCTGCACCAACCACGATTACGTCGGCATCCATGAAATTGTTTGTCTCCTCAGGTGGTGCGTGATATGGCGTAGTCGGCCAGCCGCGTCAGTGAATTGTGCGCCGGGCCGGGGGGCAGGCTGTCGAGTTCGGCTGTCGCGCGGCTGGCATAGGTGCGCGCGATGCTAAGCGTTTCGGAGATAGTTCCGCTTCGGTGGATGATATCCAACGCGGTGTCGATGTCGCCGTTGGAAAGACGTGCTTTGCGCAGCACGGCATACAAGTGTTGCCCGGCTGTCCCGTTGTGTCGCAGCGCACGCAGTACCGGCAGGCTGTAGGTACCCTGGCGCAAGTCGTTGCCGGTAGCTTTGCCTATCTGCGCGGTTTGCCCGAACAGGTCGAATGTGTCGTCGGTCAGTTGGAACGCTAACCCCATCAGCCGACCATAACTTCCCAACGCAGCGGCGTGCGCGTCGTCAGCGCCGCTCAGATATGCGCCCAGGCGACACGGTAACTCAAACAAGGCGGCGGTTTTGTAGGTCAGGATGGTCAGGTGTTCATCTTCGGTCAGGTCGAGGTTGTAGGCATTTTCGAGTTCCTGGAGTTGGCCAGAGCACACCACCGACGACGATAGGCTGGCCATCTGGTTAGGCACATCACCCAGTGACGCCAGCAGATCGGTGGCGCGCGCAAACAGGTAGGTGCCCACCAACCCGGCGACCACGTTGCCCCAGCGCTGGTTAGCGCTCTCTGTGCCGCGCCGCAGCGGGGCCCGGTCCGCCACGTCATCGTGATACAGTGACGCCACGTGCAGCAGTTCGATGGCGGCAGCAGCAGTCAGCAGGTGATCGGGTGCGGCGCTGCCAAACTGCGCGGCGACTATCAACAAGGCGGGTCGCAGCCGTTTGCCGCCTAGCCGGACAAGGTACAGCGCCAGTTCGGTCAGGTGGGCATCATCACTGCTGACACTGGCTTCCAGGCGTTGTTCCAGTTGGGAAAGTAAGGTGTGGCTGTCGTTACAAACCAACCAGTCGTTTGAGGTAAGGCTCATCCGGTTTCATTCCACGAGTGCTGCGATCAGGGCTAGCGTGGTGATTATATTTTTTTTGACAAGGGCTGCAAGTTGGTCTATACTTCCTGGGCAGAAGGATAAGGTAATTTAATTTCATAAGAGCGCAATTTAAATAGTATTTGACAATAGAATTACTGGCAAAAATAATTAGTAGTTCCCTCCCCACTGAGTGCACAGTGGGGAGCTTTTTTTGTGCCGAGGATGGGCAGCACTATGCGGCTGGGCTTGATCGCGGACATCCACGCCGACCTGAAAGGGCTGGAACAGGCGCTGACTTTGTTGGAGCGCGCGCAGGTAGACCGGATCGTATGCGCCGGTGACCTGGTCGAACGCGGGCCACAGGGCGATGCCGTGATCGCGCGCATTCTGGCGGAGAAAATTGTGTGTGTGCGCGGCAACCACGACCGGGATGTGGTACGCACCCGGCAAGCACACACGCTGCTGCCCCGCGACGTGAAGCGCCTGCAACGGATGGGACGCCTGCTTGCGGACGACAGCCTGAATTTCCTCGCCGCCTTACCTCCTACCCACACGCTGGCCATCGACGATACGCGCATTCTGCTGGCGCACGCCACCCCCTGGGACGATGTATCCTATGTGCTACCCAACAGCCCGCGTACCGTGTTTGAGCGGGTCGCGGACACAGCAAATGCAGACGTGGTCCTGTTGGGCCACACACACATTCCGCTGATCGCGCGAGTCGGCCCGGTGTCGATCCTCAACGCTGGGTCGGTGTGCGGCACGTATACGATGGGCAGCCACACCTGTGGTATCCTTGATATGCCCGAATGCGAAATGATCGTCTTTGACATTCGCACGGGGCAACGGGTTCAGGCCTTTGAGGGGCTGCCTTTTCAATCCGTTTCGGGAGATGTGGACTAGGTGAGCAGCGAGGGGACCTTACTCCGGACGCAGACCCGGCTGGCAACGCTGGCACAACGCGCCGCGCACATCTTCAGCGTAGAAAATCCGACTACGTACCAGGAGATCGTACAACGAGTCAATGGCCGGTCGATTGATGTGCTGTTGATAGGCATTGGCTGGCTGCGGGTGGCGATGGTCGACTGTTGTGTTTGCATCTATCCATTACCCACTCGGGATCAGGGAGTGTTGACCTATGTGGCACTCACCCCCGATACCTTGATCGCTCTCATCGAGGAACGACTGACTCTAATGGATGCCTTCTTCCGTGGTGACCTGATAGTGCAGGTGGGTTCGGCAGTGCTGCATGTGGCCTATGAATATTGCCGACAAATCGCGGACACGGCGCGGCAGTCACGGCGTTTACAGTGGGTCATCTTCCGTTTCCGGAATACGTTGTGCCGCCACACCCGCCGCACCGATTCCGGCAGGGAGTAATTCCACGTCTGACGCGCGGCGCGTACTAAACCGCAGAATCTAATCCTGTTGGGCCTGCCGGGCGACGGCATCGGCAGCTTTGCGCGCCGCTTCTTCATCTCCCAGGTAATGGTGGCCCAGCGGTTTTAGGGTCTCGTCGAGTTCGTACACCAGTGGAATGCCGGTGGGAATGTTCAGGCCAGGAATGTCCGCGTCGGATATGCCATCCAGGTGTTTGACCAGGGCGCGTAAGCTGTTGCCGTGCGCCGCGATCACTACGCGCTGTCCGGCTTTGATGCGCGGGACGATGGTGGTGGTCCAGTAGGGCAGCACGCGCTCCAGCGTATTTTTCAGCGATTCACAGGCGGGAAGCTCCCCTGGGGACAGGTTGGCATAGCGCGGATCGTGGGCCGGGTGGCGTTTATCGTCGGCTTCCAGCGGCGGGGGCGGGATGTCGTAACTGCGCCGCCAGATATGAACCTGATCGGCCCCCATTTTTTCGGCGGTTTCAGTTTTGTTCAAGCCCTGCAGCGTACCGTAGTGCCGCTCGTTGAGCTGCCAGGCACGCTCCACGGGAATCCACATCAGGTCCATTTCGTCCAGCACGATCCACAGTGTGCGGATGGCGCGTTTGAGGACCGACGTGAAAGCGAAATCAAACCTGAATCCTTCTGCAGCGAGTAGTTCACCGGCCTGGTTTGCTTCCATGACGCCCTGGCCGTTGAGGTCCACGTCGGTCCAGCCAGTAAACAGGTTCTTTTTGTTCCAGATGCTCTCCCCATGCCGCAGCAAAACGAGTTGGTATGCCATCGTGCGCTCCTTTTGTTTTCTTGGGCCGCCTGCGTTAGTCTAAGTGGTGTTGGCCAATACACGCTAC
>JAADYV010000030.1 GCA_010092855.1 Chloroflexota bacterium
GACCGGGTACCGATTCCAGACGGAGCAAACCATGATTCACCGGACCTTCCTCGTGATCGTACTCTTCTGCACCATGATCGGTGGTCTACCCGCACAGGCACAGGACGAAGATCCGCTGGCTACCCTCGATGCCCTGGCGCTGGACGTGCACCGGCAGAACTTGCGGGCGCACAGTTACACCTTCTGGACCGGCGGCGACCTGGGCGATCCGGAGATTATCAACTACCGGTTAATCGTGGGCGAGGTGCTGCAAAGTTATAACCCGGAAGGCATGAACGGCGATCCTGACCTGGACCTGGACGCGCTGGAACGGCCTGTGCTGCTTAACTTCTGGGCGTCATGGTGCCCGCCGTGTGTGCTGGAATTCCCGCACCTGGCCGACGTCGCGCTCGCCCCGGAAGAGCACGCTTTCGACGTGGTGTTTGTCAACACCAGCGATATGCTGCCGGATGCTTTGGACTTCATCGCCACGCAGCCTGACGAGCTGCATACCGTGCTGGACCAGGACGAGTGGCTGTCGCGCGCGGCCAACGTGAAGACCATTCCCACCAGCATCCTGCTGCTGCCCGGTGGGACGGTGCTGGCGGCCCACGTCGGGATGGTCACGCCGACGGTGACCGCGTTCCTGGATGCTGTTGCCACCCATCCATTCGAGGGACAGTTCCGGGGCTACCAGGGGCCACCACCCGCCGCCGAACTGCTGCCGGTTGATGCTGCCGATGCCGCGCCGCTGGTGTGGAATGAGCCGGTGGCCAGCACCCTGTCTGGTGAAGATTTCCAGGCCGCTTATCGTTTTGAGGGTCGTGCCGGTGATCGGGTCACAATTGAGATGGCCGCCGCGCCAGACTCGCGCCTGGATACTTACCTGGTGGTGATGACGGTCGACGGTGAGCGGCTGGCGGAGAATGACGACGCCAACGATGCCACCACTGACTCGCGGGTGGAAGTAGAACTGCCCGCCGCTGGTACGTATATCGTCGTGGCGACGCGCTTTCTGGAAGCCGAGGGTTATTCGTCTGGCGAGTACGTGCTGCAAGCCCGCCGCGTGTCGGCGCAGGGACGGGCACCCGCCATCCTGGCGCGTCCCCCGATCCAGGATGATCCCCAGCCGATTGCCTACGGTGAGACGGTGTCGGGCGTGCTGGATGACGCGAATTACGAGGATGTGTGGACCTTCGAGGGCGCAGCGGGCGACGTGATCACGCTGGTGATGACGCGCATGGTGGACGAACCGGGCAGTCTGGACGGGTACATGGTGCTTACCGATCCGGCGGGTGAAGTGCTGGCCGTGCAGGATGACTTCGAAGAGAACCTGATGCCCACGCTGGAAAACGTCCAACTGCCCGCGGACGGCATCTATGCCATCACCGCGACCCGGTTTGGCTTTGCGATGGGCGCGTCCGCCGGGGAATATACACTGTCGCTGGAACTGGTCGAGCAGGTGCCGGTGCTGGCCGCCGGGGACGAAACGGCGGGCACGCGCTGGCTGGCGAGCAACGAGCCGCCCGATGGCGCGCGTTGGATAACGTACAATGACCGCGCGCTGGGCACCATCTCCGCCGAAGATTTCGAGGACTGGTACATGTTCAACGGGCAGGCGGGGGACGTGATTACGGTGCGCATGGAATCCGCCGGTGATCTGGACCCGTACCTGATCCTGACCAATTCCAGCGGGTACGAGCTGGCCCGCAATGATGATGCTGGGGATTTGGGCGGCGCGGCCCGCGCCACCGATGCCGCGCTGGTGGACGTGGCGCTGCCGTCGTCGGGCACGTACCTGCTGCGCGCCACGCGCTACGGTTTTGGCAACGGCCCGTCCAGCGGCGACTATGCGCTGATCATTGACACCGATGCGCCTCCGGTGGCGACCGGCGTAGACAACGCACCCCGCCCGGTTGTTTTCGGCGTGCCACTGGCCGGAACGCTCGACCTGGCGCGCACCAGCGTATCGTACACCTTCCAGGCAGAAGCCGGGGACGTGATCACGGCAGCCGTGCGGCGCACCGGTGGCGACCTGGACCCGGCGCTGTCGCTGTTGTCTCCGGCGGGTGACGAGATTGCGCTCAACCGCGATTGGACGGACGTGCGCGAGGCGCGCCTGCTGCGCGTGCCGCTGCCGGAAGACGGGCAGTACACGCTGGTGGTGCAGCTTGAGGACTTGAACACGTCCGGCGATTATGCGCTGCTGCTGCTGGCGGAACCGGGCGCGGAAAACGCCCCGCTGTCAGATGTGGCGAACTTGCCTGCATCCGACCTGGTCGCAATCCTGGTGTGGGATTCGGCGGCAGACCTGGACTTGAGCGTTGGTGGGCCGGGCGAGGCGAGCACACGCACGGCGGCCCGTGACCTGTGCGCGGATGATGGGCCGGGTCCGGCAGAGGAGCGCGTGGTGTGGGACGACGGGGCTGTCCCTGGCCTGTACGCGATCACCGTGACGTATCAGTTCGATTGTGCACAAACGGGCGCGCCGCAGGACTTCACGCTGCTGATCGTGCAGGAAGGCGTTATCGTCGATGTGGTGGCGGGAACCCTGACCCGGTCCGGCGAGCAGTACACCCACATGCTGCCGCTACCGTAGCTGCCACGAAGCGCGCTTATGGGAAGGCCATGCCAGTGAAGCACAAACCCAAACACGATAAGACTGCATACACGGGCCGAATTCCAGCCACTGCCAAGATCGATTTCGTTTCCAAACTCAGCGTGGAAGACTGCCTGCAACGGCTGCACAGTTTGACTCGGACCCGATTATCACATGGACGCGCGGTTGACGTGGTAACAATAGATAATCATTTCACGATCAGCGTATTTATTGATGGGCCCGATGCTTCTGGATGGCGGGTGGCACGCTGCATCGGTGACCTGAAACCGCTGCCAGATGGGACGCGCGTGCTTGCCCAGGTAAAAAACTTTCAAACCATAGGTTTCGAGCATGGCTTCATTTTCTTGGGCTGGGCAGCATGGGTAATCTACATTATGGTAATGGGTTCAATTAAAGGCGGCGCGCTGATTAGTACAAACACACTGACCTGGGGATTGTTCACGTGCTGGATGCCGATTGCGTTTCACCTGGGTCTGCGCTGGGATATCCGCAGCAAACGCCGGCAGTCTGTTGATTTTTCACGCTGGCTGTACACGATTCTTTTTGAGTACACCGTCACTGGCGCGGAAACAGCGACCACAACGTTGCCCGAAACTTTTCCACAATCTGATTGAGCTGGCTGGCGAAAATTCATCGAGCGATCTAAATGGTAAAAGCTATTTCGCCTATCTATAGTGTGCTTTTAAAGCTGGCATCATGCAGCGTTAACGATTTGGTGTATAATGTTAAAAAGTTAGCGGAAGGAGAAAGTCTGTTTTGAGACGGCGAACACGTATCGCGCCCAAACCAGCCGCCGCTGGCGGTGATGAGGTTCCCATACCGAGATTTCCCCTCTCCGTTCTAACCGTTTCTCTACCCACCGATTGTCTTACTGACCACCCTTCCACTCCATTTCACCCGTGCAAATTCCGTGAAAAAAGGTATAATGGGATAAGATATCTGTTCGGATTGAGCCGTTCAGATAGGATACTGTCATGATAGAAGGGCATGTATTACTACTCAATGGCGGCACGTGGGAGCCGCTGAGCGTCATCAGCATCCCGCGCGCCATCAACCTGATCCTGGCTGGCAAAGCGGTCGTAGTCGAGGAAACAGGCCGCTTCCTGCGCACGGTCAGAACCAGATTTCCGGTCCCGTCGGTGATCGCGCTGCGGCGGTACATCAACGTGCCACGTCGCCACGCGCATTGGAGCCGCCAGGGCGTGCTGGCGCGCGACAAGTTCACGTGTATCTACTGTGGCGTGACCATTGGCAGCATTGTCAAGGGGCGCACCGTCACCCGCCGCGACCTGACCGTCGACCACATTCTGCCCGTCTCGCGGGGCGGCAAGAATACGTGGTCGAATACGGCCTGCGCGTGTTTCGCCTGTAACCACCGCAAGGGCAATCGCCTGCCGGGTGAGGCCGGGATGCGCCTGCTGTGGGAACCCAAGATTCCGCGCACCAGTTATCTCGTGATCGAGATGGGCAGCGGTCCCGACGCCTGGAAACGTTACGTCGAGATTGGGGCTGATTTTTAATCGGGGTCTGACTTCCAGTCAGGTCCGACTTCTGACCGGGTGTCTGCTGCTAACTGCATAATGGCTATTCGCCGCCTCTGATCAGCCGGAACACGGTCGTTAGGGGCGGATTCTCTTTGACCCGTGTATATTGCGTTGCAAGGAACGATACGGCCTGCATAAAGGAAACAATCATGCGGATCGAACTGTGTCGTGCCACTTCAGAAGAAAAACGCCGCGCACTACCCGGCGATGACCTGGTGCCGGAGGTGCTGTGGGCGGGCACACACGCCATCACCATCAACGCGCCCCCTGCGCAGGTGTGGCCCTGGCTGGCGCAGATGGGCGGAGACCGGGCGGGGTGGTACAGCTACGACCGCTTGGACAACGGCGGCGTCCGCAGCGCGCGCACTATCCGGCCCGAACTCCAGCACATCGCGGTGGGGGACGTGATGCCCGCGCTGCCGGGTGCTACCGATGCCTTTATTGTGATGGACGTGCAGCCGGGGGAATATCTGGTGCTGGGGGTGCCGCTGCCCGCCGATGATGGTGCGGGTGACGCCAATGACGCGCCGGTGGAGCACCGCGCGAGTTGGGCTTACGTGCTTGCGCCCGCTGCGGATGGCCAGACACGCCTGGTCGTGCGGGCGCGGCTGGGACGCTTTTTGCTCAAGCTGCCGCGGCTGGGGATGGTGCAGATGCCGGGTATCGTGGCGCGTTTGTTGGCTGACCCTGTGCATTTTATCATGCAACAGAAGCAGTTCACCGGCATCAAACAGCGCGTAGAGCGACGTACAGGCGCAGATGCTGTTGCGAATGCTCAATAGTTATCAGTGTCTTGCTCCCGGCGCAAGCGGATCACGATGCTGCCCTCGTCCAGCGCCACATCATTCCAGGTGATGAGCGCGCCCGCCTTCACTGCGCGTACCACCTGCGCGCCCGGTGCCAGGCCCAGCGGCAGCGCGTTTTCCTCGCGTGCAACCTTCGCGCGGTCAATCACTCCATAACACGTATACCCGCCGAAATCATCCAATGTGTCCCCCGGTTGGAGGTCCCGCTTGGCTACCGTCAACACATCCGCCACCGGCCTGTCGAATGGTGTCAGCGTGACCTGGCGGTGTAGGACCGCGCGCGCGATGGTGATCGGCGCTTCAATCGCGCCCAGGTGATAGGGCCGCACAAACGTGTAGTATTCACCGTTCCAGCCGGGCAGATATTGTACAATCGCGCGAATGGCGGGATCGGGCACGCGCACCGTGACGAACACCGTCCCGGCCAACCCTGGACCCTGCGCGAAGTCAACCACGCCAGGGAAGGGCACTGTGCCACCATCCTCCGCCAGCGCGAACACCTGCGACACCGTTTCGCGCGTGGCCACCGGGCCGGTCATGCCGCGCCGGGCCGGGACGCAGCCGGTGGCGTTGGCGGCACATGCCATCTCGAACATGGTCTTGCTGCCATCATTCCAATACGCTACCTGGAACGGGTCCATCCCGAAGCGCTGCGCCGCGTCCGCCACCGCGTCCGGAGTCGCGGCCCGGTCCAACGGCGAATTCTTGCCCTTGCCCAGCGCGATCACCTCCATGCCCAGCGTGCGCAC
>JAADYV010000264.1 GCA_010092855.1 Chloroflexota bacterium
GGCGATAGTGTCGACCAGCATTTCTGCCGTTTCCATCTCGACCTCATCCACGGCCACGATCACGTCGCCAGACCGCAGCCCGGCTTCATCAGCGGGTGAACCCGGCACGACCCAATCGACGGTGACGCCTGCTTCCCCGTCAAACACGAACACGCCGAGCCATGCACCGCCCTCATCCTGGCGCGCGGATTCCGACCCCGGCCACACCTGGGACGCGCTCACGCTCACGATCCCAACGGTGCCCAGAACGACTGCCGCGATAACGGCGATTACCACTGTACGTTTCATTGGCTTTCACTCCTCAATATGGTGATTCTTGGGATATTCACGGGCGTCGCAGGTGGAAAAACGGCACATGTAACGCCATGCCACAACGCGCGTGATACTTCTACAATGTGGCACCAATTTGTAAACTGGGTGTAATGCGAATATTAGAGAACCGTGAGTTAGCGGGAACGCGGGGCGCGCGCAACACGTAGGTTGGGCTGCGTATCGCTCATGGAGTCAAGCGCGGTCTGCCCGTCCGGGATCAGGGGCAGAATCACGGTGAAGGTGGAACCAACCCCCACCTGGCTGTTGACCGTCAGTTGGCCGCCGTGCGCATCAGCCACCCAGCGCGCAATCGAGAGACCCAGCCCGGTGCCGCCTTGCGCGCGCGAACGGGCTTTGTCCACGCGGTAGAAGCGGTCGAAGATGTGCGGTAGGTCGTCTTCAGGAATGCCAATGCCAGTGTCGCTGATCTGCACGTAGACCCAGTGGTGATCGCGCTGCATGTTGAGGATCACGGTGCCGCCTTCAGGCGTATATTTCAGGCCGTTGGAGACCAGGTTGAGCAGCAACTGTTTCAGGCGGTCGGCATCGCCCATCACGTGTGCGCGGTCGATGCTGCCCAGCTGCACCTCGACACCTTTGCTGAGCATGTGTGCCTGGTTATAGACTTCGAGCACCAGTGTGTCCAGCTCGACAGCTTCCTTCTCCAAAGACAGTCGCCCCGCGTCGGCGCGCGCTAGCAGCAGCAGGTCCCCCACCAGCCGTGACATACGCTTGGATTCACTTTCGATGGCGTCGACGGCTTCCTCATCGAAACCAAAACGGTGCATCAGGTCGATATTGCCCTGGATGGTGGTCAGCGGTGTGCGCATCTCGTGCGAAACGTCAGCCACAAAACGGCGCTGAGCTTTAAACAGCCGCTCCAGGCGCTCCAGGGTGTCGTTAAAGGTGCTGGTGAGTTGGGCCAGTTCGTCGGGCGGTCCATCGTAGGGAATGCGGCGGCTGAGATCGTCGGCGGCTGTGATTTGCTGGGCAGCCTGGGCAATGGTGTCGATAGGCAACAGCGCGCGCCGCGTTAGGAGATCACCCAGCAGCAGCGACGCCAGCAGCGCAATCGCCCCCCCGATCAGCATGATTTTCAGCAGGCGGTCGATGGCAGCATCAACGGTGTGCAGCGACTGCGCCGCCTGAATGTGGCCGTAAAGTTCCCCGTTCTGGCCGGTCAGCGGCACGGTCACCACGCGCATGTGGGTGTTGTCCACCACCTGGTCGCTCCGACGTTCGGTATTAACTTGCAGCGCTTCCTCGTCCAACGGGGCAGAATATCCGGCCAGTTGTAAGCTCTGCGATCGCCACATCGGGACGATGTCGCCGGATTCATCCCGCTTCCAGATTTGCAAAAACAGCCCTGGCGAACTCAGGCTGTAGATTTGCAAGGTAGTTTGTTCTTCAGGGATGGCCACGTTGGACTGGGGTGCAGGTTCCACGCGCGAATAAGCTTGTACGCGCACGTCGTTGATGGTCTGTATCAGGTTATCATCGACCTGGTTGCGCAGCGTCCAGTTGAGGATGCTGGACGTGGCCGCGCTGAAGACCAGGATGACGATGGCCAGCAGACTTGCGTATAGGAATGTCAGGCGCGTTCGGATGGTCATGAGCAGCTACAATTGGTTACGCCAGAACAGATTGGGCCAGCTTGGCAGTGTGCTTCAATGTCGCTACAGCGGCGCTCCGGTGACGTTGGTGTGTGCTTCTGCCAACAGACCCTGCTTACCCAACCAATAGTATCATCCGAAGGTTAGCGCCTCATGAGAATTCAATTCGAAATACAAGAGTTTCACGATTTTTTGGGATCACGGGCGGCTCAGTCTTCGCGCAGCACATAGCCCACGCCACGCACGGTGTGAATCACGCGCGGCTGGTCGTCTTCTTCCGTTTTCTGGCGCAAATAGCGCACGTAGACCTCGATGATGTTGCTCTCCCCGCCGAAGTCGTAGCCCCACACGCGGTCGAAGATCATCTCGCGCGTCAGCACCCGGCGTGGATTGCGCATGAACAGCTCCAGCAGTTCATATTCTTTGGCCGTCAGGTCGATGAAGCGGTCGCCGCGTTGGGCGCGGTGCGTGCCGGTGTCCAGCGTCAGGTCACCGAACTTGAGCACTTCTGGGCGCGACGAGGGCTGTGCGCGGCGGAACAGGGCCCGGATGCGTGCCATCAGTTCGTCAAACGAAAACGGCTTGACGAGGTAATCGTCCGCTCCGGCGTCCAGCCCAGTCACACGGTCCTGGACCTCTTCTTTGGCGGTCAGCATCAAGATCGGCACATCGCCAGCCGCCCGCATCCGGCGGCAGACTTCCAGTCCATCCAACTCCGGCAGCATCCAGTCCAGGATCACCAGGTCCGGCGGCTGCTCACGCGCCATGCGTAATCCTTCCATGCCATCATACGCCACGTTAACGCGGAAACCTTCGTAGATCAGGCCGCGTTTTAGAAACTGGGCGATCCGTTCCTCGTCTTCGACAATCAATATTAACTCAGGCACCAGATGCCTTCCTTTCAGTTCCGTCAATCGACACAGCGCAATACCATGCTGCGCAATAATCCTATTTTATCCGCAAAATTAATTTCAGGATAAATGCTCGATCCATCTGCAATCGCTCAGTCCAGCGGGCGAGTGTCTGGGGTGTCGGGCGCAGGGTCAGGCGCGCCGGGTGGGGGTGCTGCGACGGGCGGTTCGTAGTTCGGAATGATGTGCGGCCACTGGACTTGCGGCGACCCGTGCCGCAGGTAAAACGCCGTCCCGTTCATCGGCCACCAGGCCCGGTAGTAGTCGTCGGCAAGATAGGGCTGCGCCTGTGCGAACGTTTTGTCCTCGGCCCACAGTTCCATCACCATGTCGGGCTGCAATTCACCGATGGAATAGCTGTAGTCCCATTTCATGTGCCCCGGCTTGAGTTCGGGAATGATGGTGCGATCCATCGGCAGGTGGGCGATGACGGCGTCGCTCTTGCCCAGCAGGTCGATGTAGGTTCGCTCAGCGAAGTAGGGCACGATCCCGGCCCCGGCCAGCGCAACGGTAGCGTCATCATGCGTGTACCAGCGCACCGCCAGCGCCTGCTCCACTTTGGCCCCATTGCCGCCGGAATCCATCGACGGCTTGATCAGCAGCCATTCATCCAGCGCGCCGGGGCCATAGGTCGCGTTGAAGCTCACCAGCAGGAACAGCGCAAACGCCGCCAATCCATAGCGCACCATCTGCGGATTCGCTCGCTGCGGGCCAGCATCAACCAGCCAGGTATAGAGCGCGTGCAGCGTGGTCCACAGCAGCACAAAAAACAGCGGCATGGCGATGCTGACATAACGGTTCGCGCCGCCGTACCATTCCCACGCATCCCCACCGACGTAGATGCTGTACAGCACCTGGCCGACGAACAACCACGCCAGCAGCCGCACCGCGCGATCCTGCCGGAAGATGAGCGCCAGCAGCGGGAATACGCCCAGCTTGATAAACACGCGCAGCGTCACGTCCGCACCGTGCAGCACGCGCTCCACCAGCGGTAGCCCCTCCATCTTGAGATAGTAGGTGTTGGGCAGCCACTCGTCGTAGTACCACAGCCGGAAGGCAGTCTGCGGCACGAGGAACGCCAGCAGCACCAGCGGAGCCGCTACCAGGTGTTGGACTCGGTGCTGGGGGTTGCGGCGCTGGGCCCAGAACAGGAACGCGGCCAGCATCACGTAAGGCACGCCCGCGTCCAGGCGCACCAGCGTACCCGCGCCCAGCAGCAGGTACGGTCCCACCGAAAAGCGATCTTCCGCCAGCAGCCGCACCCCCCACCACGCCCCCACGCTGACCAGCAGCGTCAACACGCTGACTTCGGTCCCTTGCAGGCTCCAGGTGTTAAGCGGCAGGTAGAACGCAGTGAAGATCACGGCTGCCAGCGCCGCGTAGTCGCTGCCGGTGACACGCCGCGTGATGGCCCGCACCACGAACAGGTTGGCGAGCAGCAGCACCGCCCCCGTCACCTGGATGTACAGGCTGGTGTTGGCCGGGTCAATGTTGGGCAGGTGGAACAGCGCCATGTAGCCTACCCACGCCGGGTTGGTATAGCCCTCGACCTTTTCGCCGCCGGGATTCCACACCAGACCGTCGCCATCGGCCAGGTTGCGCGCGTAGCGCATCGAAATCATCGCGTCGTCGAACAGCACGTAATAGCGTTTTGTTTCGGGTATCCAGGGCTTGGCGGGATCAGCTTCCAGCAGGGCGCTGGTGAGGTGGATGAACACCACCGCGTACAGCGCATAGGCGACCAGGATCAGGGCAAACAGCAGATTGGTTCGTTTCATCGGTACCCGCGTGAATTGACTGCACATTGACTGTAGCTAGTAAACGCGCCGATTGTACCACAGCCCCCGGCGTTGGCTCACGTGCGGATTACGTGTGTTTGCCCACGCTGGTGATAAGCGGCGCGGTTATTGCTCCAGTACTGGTCCCCACCGGACGTTGTGCACGGGGGCAGGCGTCTCGAAACGGGCGGTTTGCCCGGTGCGCATATCGACCAGCATCAACTCGCCGCGCATGGTGGGGCCGGCTGCCGCGCCGCGCAAACCGGCTGCCAGCACGACTCCATCCGGCCCGGCGATAAGCTGCGGCATCTGCACAAACCCGCCGCCCCTCTCGCTCAGGGGGGTGAACGGTCCGTCTGGCGTTTCCGCTTCCAGGGTGCGCACAAACTGCGGCCCCAACCTTGAGGAGCTGTTCACGGCCACGTACCAGCGGCCATCTGCACCCTGGACGACGTCTGTCACTGGGGCTGCGAGCAGGGTTTGCGGGGGCGTTTGCGGATTGGCGGGATCGAGCCGGAACAGGCCCGGCGCATCGAACCCCCACTGTGCGACCCAGGTCAGCACGCGGCCATCGTCCGTCCAGGCGCTGTCCCCGGTCAGCAGCCCCGCCAGTTCGGTCAGTTCGCCGGTTGCCACCTCGACCACGCCCGGCGAAGCAGACTCATAGCCGCCCACGCTGACTAGCAGCCGCACGCCATCCGGACTCCAGCGCGGGTCGGCGTACACGCGCACGGCCAGCGGATCGCTCGCGCCGGAATCGTTGGCCAGCAGCCGCTGCCAGGGCGAGTCTGCGCCAAAAGTGTACATCCACAGCCCCCCGGAGTCGGTGTAGGCCAGCCGCGTCCCGTCCGGGGACCAGGCCACGCTCACCGGCTCGCCGCTCAAGTCAACGATCTGCTGGCATTCGTTTCCATCCAAACCCGCGACCAGCA
>JAADYV010000031.1 GCA_010092855.1 Chloroflexota bacterium
ATCCTGACGCGAACCCCACGCGCACCTTACTTTTGTCCTATTTTTGACCCCCGTATACGTTTTTCATATTATGATTAAAACAAACGTTCAGGAGTTTTGGGGGAATAACATGGAGTCTCGACGGGCCGCCCCCATCCGGCTGGTGGCGCTGCGGCTGCGGCAGGACGAACTGCGCAACCTGATGCAGCAGCCGGGCACCAACGAAGCGTTTCGCGTCACCATCCAATACAACGATCCCATCCATCCCAACCAGGTGGCCACGCTCACGCGCGGGCATGGCGGTTCGGCAGCGCTGCACGTCGTGTATGACAAGCCGGGCAAGGACGTGCACTTCGCCTACGATATCCCGCTGGAGCGCTACCGCGAGCTGTTCACCGCGCTGCGCCGCGCCCGCTTTGATCACCTGGACGACCAGCCCGACGTGCCCTACTTCGGCGTCGACCTGTGGCTGGTGGAACGGGCCTCCGGCAGCTTCTACCATGACGTCGTGCTCTGCCCGGAGAGCGCGCGCGGCTTCTATCGCGAACTGATCCTGGCCATCCGCGAGCACCTGCGCGAAGGGCTGCGCGCCATCGGCGGCTGATCGCGTGAACCTGATGGCTGACAAGCTGACCGCTGAAATGTTAAGGGGGCGTAAAGTGCTACGCCCTCGTGTTTTTTGTTTTACAATAGATGGTAACGATTGTTTTTTCTCAACCACTGAGGAATGCTGCATGAACCAACTGGTCGAATCCGAAGTCAAGCTCGCCGTCGAAGACCTGGACCCCATCATCGCCAAACTGGACGCTGCCGGGGCCGAACTGGTCCAGGAACGGGTCTACGAAAACAATTTCCGCTATGAGAACGCCGGCGAAACCCTCACCGCAAACGGTATCGTGCTGCGTTTGCGCCAGGACAGCCGCGTCCGCCTGACCTACAAAGCGCCCGCCTCCGACGATCTCGACCTGGCCGATGGGGTGCTGACGCGCTTCGAGGCCGAAGTCACTGTTGACGATTTCGACGTGATGGACCTCATCTTACAGCGCCTGGGCTTCCATCCCTACGTCGTCTACGAGAAATACCGCACCACCTACCACCTGGGCGAAGCCGAAATCGTGCTGGACGAGATGCCCTACGGCAACTTCGTCGAGATCGAGGGTCCCACGTCCGCCATTCGCGCGGCGCTCAAGACGCTGGAACTGCACAACGAGCCGCGCCTGCTCACCAACTACATGGCGCTGTTTGATCGTGTCAAGGCTGCCCTCAACCTGGACGTGCACGACCTGACGTTCGCTAACTTCCAGAACGTCGAGGTGCCGCTGGAGGTGTTCACGTCCGGGGAGTAGCGCGCAGGGCAGGTCCCGGTGGGCACAGAAACGGAGCGCGCGGACGAGGTCGAGCGCGGAAACGCCGATTCTAAAGGTGACGGTCACCCGCGCGGGTGAGGTCGCGCGCGGGTGGGGCAGGGGACGTTTGCAGAGTGTGCGGTCACTCCTCCGCCAGCCCGACATCCGCCGCGACCACGCGCCGCAGTTCGCCCGAATCCAGGCGCACCAGCAGCGCGCCATCATCGTCCAGCGCTTCGGCCCGGCCCCGAAAGGTCTCGGTGTTGTCGTCGCTGGAGATGTTCACATACACCTGCACGCGTTTGCCCAGCGTGCCCAACTTTGCCCGGTAGCTGTCCATCAGCGCCGGATCGTCCAACTGCGCCACCCAGTAATCGACCCGGTCCAGCGTTGTCGCCAGCAGCGCCGCACGATCCACCGGCTGGCCCCACTCCGTTTCCAGATTGGCCGCGATGCCTTCCAATCCCGTGCCGGAAAAATCCACCCGCACGTTGATGCCGATGCCCATAATCACAGCTTGAAGCTGGTCACCAGACCACACCGCTTCCGCCAGCACACCTGACACCTTGCGCCCCCGGATGAACACATCATTCGGCCATTTGAGCGCGGTGTCGTGCTGTAGATCGGTGGGGAAGGCGTCCACCACCGCCAGCCCACCCGCCAGCGTCACGCGCGGCAGCGCTTCCGCCGCCACGTCCGGGCGCAGTACCACGCTGCACATCACGCTACTGCCCGGCGGCGAATGCCACACCCGGCCTTGCCGTCCGCGGCCTTCCGTTTGTTCCTCGGTAATCACCACCGCCCCGTTTATGTCCGGGTTGCTCATGGCCCATTCGCGCGCGATGTTCTGCGTGCTGCTCACGCGCCGGAAAAAACGGAACGGGCGCTCGTCCAGCGCCGCCTGCAGCGCCACCTGAGTAAATTGTTCGGACATGCAACGTCTCCTCCCACGATGCCACCAACCAGCCTGACCGTGTATCCCTGCCTTCTATTATGCACCCGGACGGACGGTTTGTGAAGCAGGCTGCCCGCCTCTGCCGCCTGCGGCTTATGTTGCACCTGTTTCGCGGGCTGTTCCTCATTGTAACCTGTGCGTAACTATGACACGCTATCGTAGGGGCGGCTGGATAGCCACGTCGACCCCCGCTTGGGGTAGTGTTACAATCGGGGTAAAGGTGTCTTCTAGCCAACGGAAGGACCGTACATGGACGACCCGATTATGTGGACTCCCTGGCGTATGCCCTATCTCTTGGGGCATGATCGCCGTAACGACGGGCAGTGTGTGTTTTGTGTCAAGAGTGCAGGTGATCCCGACGATGACGCTTTTAATGCCCAGGAATACATCGTTGCGCGGGCAGCGCATGTCTTTGTGGCGCTGAACCTGTATCCCTACAGCAACGGTCATGTGTTGATTGTTCCCTATGCTCATGTGCCCTCTGTCGAGGACCTGGCTCCGGATGTGCTCACCGACCTGATGCTTACGCTCAATCGGGTGCTGGCTGCGCTGCGCGCCGTCTACCAACCGCAGGGCTTCAACGTTGGATTTAACCTCGGCACTGGGGCCGGGGCCGGCATCCCCGACCATGTCCACATGCACGTTGTGCCGCGCTGGGGTGGCGACACAGGCTTTATGACCGTCACCGGTGGCGCGCGCACCATTCCGGACCTGCTGGATGACACCTACCGCAAGCTGCGCGCAGCCTGGGCTGCCGTGTAGATCGTGTACTAGATCGTCCGCGTCAAATACCATAAAAATACATGGGCGGGGGCCGTCTCCGCCCACAAATACGGTTATTTTGTTTAAGAGACGAAAGGATTTAGAACGATGGCCTCGAATGGCAAATCTCCGCGTGACGCCGTGATCCTGGGTGCAGCGCGCATTCCCCAGGGCAAACTGCTTGGTTCCCTCACCCCGTTCACCGCTGTGCAGCTCGGCCAGATCGCTGTGCAGGCCGCCATCGAACGCAGCGGAATCGACTCCACGAACGTCGATGAAGTCATAGTTGGCCAGGTGCTCTCTGCCGGAAACGGGCAGGCCGTGCCGCGCCAGATATCAATCGGAGCCGGTATTCCGCCGCATGTCGGTGGCTTTGCGCTCAACAAGGTATGCGGCAGCAGCCTCAAGACCGCCATGATCGCGGCGGGCCTGATCCGCATTGGCGACGGTGACCTGTACATCTCCGCCGGGGCCGAGAGCATGACCAACGCGCCGTTTTTGAACTTGAAAGGGCGCAGCGGCAACAAGTATGGCCACGTCGAACTCAAGGATGCCATCCTGTGGGACGGCCTGTGGGATCACGTTGAGGATTGGGTGATGGGCGAGGCGGCGGAATTCATCGCCGACCATTACGAAATCACCCGCGCCGAGATGGACGAGTTCGCCGTGCGCAGCCACCAGCTTGCCCACGAAGCCACCCAGGCAGGCCGCTTCCAGGACGAGATCGTGCCTGTCGAGATTAAGGGACGCAAGGGCAAGGTCACCGTCTTCGAACACGACGAGAGCATTCGGCCTGATACCAATATGGACGCTCTGGCCGGACTGCGTCCTGCGTTCCTGGCCGACGGGCGGGTGACGGCGGGGAATGCCCCCGGCCTCAACGATGGCGCGGCGGCAGTGGTGCTCGCCAGCCGCGCATACGCGGAAACGCACGGCCACCAGCCAATGGCGCGCGTGGTCGGCTATGGGCAGGCCGCTGTCGAGCCGAAGTGGTTGTTTGCCGCGCCGATCAAGGCCGTTCCCGCCGCCCTCGACCGCGCGGGCTGGACGGTCGATGACGTGGACCTCTTCGAACTCAACGAGGCGTTTGCGGCGCAGGTGCTGGCCGATCTCAAGGGGTTGGAGCAGGACGGCCACCCGGTCCCGCTGGAGAAGCTCAACGTCAACGGCGGCGCGATTGCCATCGGCCACCCGATTGGCGCATCCGGCGCGCGCGTGCTGGTCACGCTGATCTACGCCCTGCAACAGCGCGGACTCAAGCGCGGGGTCGCGGCCCTGTGCCTGGGTGGGGGCGAAGCCGTGGCGATGGCGGTCGAGCTGGAGTCGTAGCCACACCACTCGCCACATTCTTAATAACCACTTCCGGGTCCAGGCGCGCGCCTGGGCCTGGTTTGTTTCCTATACACCGTCACCATCCGCCACCATCCGCCGTTTGTGCGTTCCCTCGAACCGGGCGATACTTGTACCTGACCGTTGGTAATCTGGGGAGAGAGACCACATGCGCACCGGGCAAACGCTGGCAGATCGCTACACCATCACCGACTCGATTGGGCAGGGGGGCATGGGCGATGTCTACCGCGCCCTGGACAGCACCACCGGCGACACGGTGGCCGTCAAGTGCCTGCGGCCCGACGTCGTCGCGTGGCACCCGCAGCACGTCACCCGCTTCCAGCGCGAAGGCGAACTGCTGCGCCAGCTCGATCATCCCAACATCGTGGACCTGATCGACGTGATCGAGGAAGACAGCACGCATTTCATCGTGATGGAGTACGTTAGCGGTGGTTCGCTGCGTGACCTGCTGATCGAGCAGCGCAACCTGCCCGTTGACCGGGTGTTGCGCATCGCGCTCGAACTGGCCGACGCCCTGACGCGCGCCCATCACCTGGACGTGATCCACCGCGACCTCAAGCCCGCCAACGTGCTGCTGGCAGACGATGGCACCCCGCGCCTGACTGACTTCGGTACGGCGCACCTGGTCGACAGTACACAGGATATCACGCTGGAAGGGGCGGTGCTGGGCACGCCGCACTACCTCAGCCCGGAAGCGCTCAGCAACATCCCGATTGACGTGCGCGCCGATATTTGGGCCTTTGGCGTGATGCTGTTCGAAATGCTGGTCGGGGAGCCGCCCTTCACCGGGCGCTCGATCACCGCGCTGGCCCAGGCGATTCTTTCGGCGAATCCACCAGACCTCGAGCAGATTCTGCCCGATCTCCCCCTGGCGCTGGTCGACCTGGTGCAGCGGATGCTGGAAAAAGACCGCGCGGCGCGTTTGCCCAGCGTGCGACTGGTCGGCGCGGAAATCGAGGCCATCCTGCGCGGCGTTGACCTCTCCGATCACGTTACGCCCCGCACCCCGCCACCATCCCGCTCGGTCTTCCTGCATCCCACCCAGATCGGTGACGGCCCGCGCCACAACCTGCCCCCACAGACGACACCGTTTGTCGGGCGCGAATCCGAACTGGCGGAACTGGCGCGCCTGCTGGACGATCCCGGCGTGCGCCTGGTCACGATCCTGGGGCCGGGCGGCATGGGTAAGTCGCGCCTGTCGATTGAAGCCGCTTGCGCCCAACTGAGTCGTTACCCGGACGGCGTGTTTTTTGTGGCACTGGCCCCGCTCAGCACGCCGGACAGCATCGTCTCGACGGTCGCCGATGCCATCGGTTTCCAGTTCCTGCCTGCCGATCAGACTGGCGGCATATCCGAGGCGGCGCAGTTGCTGGCGTTCCTGGCCGAACGAACCATGCTGCTGGTGCTGGACAACTTCGAGCACTTGCTCGACGGGTCCGGGCTGGTGTCGGAGATCATTCACGCCGCGCCGGAGGTCAAGGTCATCGCCACCTCGCGCGAAAAGCTCAACTTGCAGGAAGAAACGCTGTTCCGCATCGCGGGGATGCACTTCCCGGACTGGGAAACGCCCGAAGACGCACTCGAATACGCCGCCGTCAAGCTGTTTATGAACAGCGC